>JAJRCL010000141.1 GCA_028679035.1 Methanomicrobiales archaeon
CATCCTTTACGGGCGGTAAAAGGGAGAATCCAATGAAGAATATCATTTATTTTTGACAACAATGCGCGTATTTGTAAGAAAATGTATATTCACACTTGTGTAAATTAGTGCATATGACACGGTGGAATCGAACTTTTGCCGGTATACTTATCGTGACCGCATGTATCTTCGTACTCGGATGCGTATCAACCCCGCCCGGTGGAGCACAAATTGTTCCGGGGACAACTGCTCCGGGAACGACGGCACCTCCGGCAGCACAGTGTGAATGCCGCGGGAACGTCGCATCTCCCTGTTCCTGCGGAGAGAGGGATTGTGGCTGTAGTGCCGGCAATACGACGACCGGCTGTCCCTGTGGATCGCAGTGCCCTTGCGGATGTGGCAATGGCACACCATGCACCTGCGGGGAAGGAAAATGTACCTGCGGTGACACAGACTGTAAATGCGGAACCGCTGGCACGACCACCGGGTGCTCCTGCGGAGCCGGTAATGTTTCCGCGATGGACGATTCCTGCGGTTGCGGATCTACGTGCGGATGCGGGGATGCCGGCTGTTCCTGCGGTTCCGGGAACACGAGTGCATTGACCTGCACGTGCGGGACCGGATCATGCACGTGCGGGGCCAATACAACAACGACGATTGCAGACTGTGGATGCAGTAAATAAATCAGTCATCCTCCATTTTTTTTAATTTTAAGGAAAAACAGGAAAATACACTTTTAAAGATGCCCAGTAACAGCAGTCCGGCAGCTGGAAAAATTAAAAAAATTTCTCAAAACGGTCTTTGGATGCCCGGCAGACCGGACAAATCTCGGGAGGACCTTCCCGGGCGCAGAGATACCCGCAGACACGGCACCGCCATACCGGGAAGGGCAGACCACTGGGAACGCGATGCTGCGCCGGCTTCTGTCGCTGGTCCTGGGGAGGACGGCGCTCAGGGACGACCGGTACCGGTTGCACTCCCTGGAATACGGCATTGGACACGTACAGGGCACAGTAACACGCACCATACTGCAGGAGATCCGGGTCCCGGTAGTCACACGGGCAGATAATATCCAGGTCCGCTGCCCGGTCGTTCACGGCGAGCCGGCAGGGGCAGGCCCCATAGCCGTACCGTTGTTCGTTGACCATGATCCCATGGATCAATGCTTTGGAGAAGGCAACATCCGGGTTCAGATGGTAACCCCCTTGTTCGGTTTCCCGCAGGATCCTGCGGTACTGCACGTCCACTTCCTCATCCGGTATCTGTACCGGCGTGTTCATTTCAGAGCCTCGCGGATCTCCTTCTCCTGGAAACCGATGATTGCCTTATCGTTAATCACCACCGTGGGAAAAGACAACTTAGGGTTGTAGCGCTCCACTTCGGCAAACATTTTCTGCATCTCATCTTTGTTCAGCAGGTCCACATACTGGTAGGAGAATTCCACTCCCAGTTGCTTGAGCAGCTCCTTTGTTTTGGCGCACCAGCCGCAGGTGCTCAGCGCATAAAGGAGCACCTTGCCCTTGTTCGTTCCTGGAACGTGTTCCCACGCCATGGTTACCACTTCTAACATGAAATCACCTAATACGAGATAAGGAATTCGATGCCGGTGTCCGGGTTTGTGGCCGGAGAAAAGACTTGGCGGGATGAACGGCGTTCAGCCCGGTTCTCTGCATGCATGAAACGTTCCCGGGCCGTATTCACCATAGTATCATCATCCGAGAGGTGCAATAGTTAGGATCCTTTGACTGAGCCGGGGATGCAACAGGAGCGAATCACGCAAGCTGCCAGGTCGGATAAGGAGATCCTCCAATTGTTCGACCCTGTGGTGCGGGAATGGTGGATACGGACGTATGGGAACAGCAGCACCCTTTTCACCCCGCCACAGCAGATCGCGGTGCCCCTTATCCATGATCAGCGCAACGTGCTCATCTGCTCGCCGACCGGGTCCGGAAAAACCCTTTCCGCATTTCTCTCGATCCTCAATCACCTGGTGATACTTGGGCGGGCGGGCAACCTGGACAACAGTGTCTACTGCCTCTACATCTCGCCGCTCAAATCCCTTGCCAACGACATCCACCGGAACCTGGAAGAACCGCTCGCCGGAATCCGGGCGATTTCTGAAGAACTTGGAGCACCGTTGGAGGAGATCCGTCACGCGATCCGGCACGGAGACGTCCCTGCCGCCCAGAAAGCAAAGATGCTCCGGCTCACGCCTCATATTCTCAACACCACACCCGAAACCTTCGCGATCCTGTTGAATTCTCCGAAATTCCGGGAGAAAATGCGGACGATCCGGTGGGTCATTGTGGACGAGATCCATGCGCTCGCCGGCTCCAAGCGCGGGGTTCACCTTTCCGTGAGCCTGGAACGGCTGCAGGAGCTGATCGGCAAAGAATTTGTGCGGATCGGGTGTTCGGCAACTATCGAACCGCTCGAAGACGTGGGAGGACTCCTCGCAGGAAACGGGCGCGACATCGCCATTGCGGATACCCGCTTTGTCCGCAAATTCGACCTGCGTCTGGTCTGCCCGGTACCGGACCTCATCAACACTCCGCACGAAGACCTGACGACCGCGTTGTATTCTGCCATCGATGAGCTGGTCTGGAGCCACCAGAACACCCTCATCTTTACCAACACCCGGCATGGTGCAGAGCGGGTACTGCAGGCCTTACGTTCCCGCTTCCCGCACCGCTACAGCGATCTGAACTCCGGCTGCCATCACAGTTCCATGGGAAAGGAGGCACGGCTCGAAATCGAGGATCGGCTCAAGCGGGGGGACGTCCGTGTAGTGACGACATCGACATCTCTTGAGCTCGGTATCGACATGCCGCATCTCGATCTCGTGATCCAGGTCGGTTCCCCGAAATCGGTGGCAGCACTCGTCCAGCGAATCGGAAGGGCAGGCCACAGTCTTGATCAGGTCGTAAAAGGACGGATCGTTGTCGTCGACAGGGACGAGCTGATCGAAACCGCGGTCATGCTGCGCAAGGGTCTGGACGGGTTTGTCGACCGGATCCAGATACCCGGGAACTGTCTGGACGTGCTTGCGCAACAGGTGCTCGGGATGGCACTGGAAAGGCCGCATCATATCGACGAGATTGAGTGCATTGTGCGGCGTTCCTACCCGTACCGCAGCCTGAGCCGGGAAGCTCTCCTCAGCGTACTTCGCTACCTTTCCGCGCAGCATGCCGGGATGGACGAACGTCACCTGTACGCAAAGATCTGGTATGATGCAGAGAACGGCATGGTCGGGAAGAAGGGAAAGGCAATACGGGCGATCTATTACATGAACGCCGGGACCATTCCCGATGAATTCGTGTGCGACGTCGTTACCCGGGACGGTTCCTGGGTAGGGAAGCTTGACGAGAAGTACCTTGAACGGATGAATCCCGGAGATGTCTTTGTTATTGGCGGGAGTAAATTCCGGTTCCGCTACCGACGCGGAGGGAACCTGTACGTTGACCCGACCGGTGAACGGCCAACCATTCCCTCCTGGTACTCGGAACGACTCCCCCTCTCGTTTGACCTCGGCATGCAGGTACTCGCGTTCAAGGAAGAGACTGCCACACGGCTGGAACAGTCCGGGCGTGGAGAGGTCTTGTCGCACCTTCTCTCGCATTACCCGGTCGATGAAAATGCCGCCGCAAGCATCTGCGAGATTTTCGAACAGCAGATCCGGTTCGGCGGGAAAACGTCCATCCCCTCGCCGCATTCTATCGTCGTTGAAGAGGTCCCGGATGCCGGTACATCCCGAAGGACGTACTATGTGCTGGCAAACTACGGGCTCCGGTTCAATGAGGGGTTTTCCCGCTATATCGCTTCCCTGGTTGCCCGGGAGATCACCGCAAACGTTGCGGTCGCTGCAGGGGACATGGGATTTATCCTCTCGGTCCCCCTGTACAAGCGGGTGTCGGTCGCGGCGCTGCTTGCCCGGGCACATCCGGATACGATCAGTGCTGTCCTCATGCATGCCGTGGAGAACACAAACCTCCTGAAACGGGTATTTCGGATCAATGCGGCCCGCTCCTTCATGATCCTGCGGAATTATCGCGGGAGGAAAAAAAGTGCCCGCAAACAGCAGATGAATGCCGACCTGTTGATCTCGTTCTGTGCAAAGATCCGTGATTTTTCCGTGCTCACGGAGAGCTACCGGGAGATCCTTGAGGACCGGTTCGAAATACGCAATATCCGGGAAATCCTGGCCCGCATCCATACCGGGGGGATACGGGTCACTGAACGTCGCTCACCGACACCTGGACCTATGTCGTTTGGTCTTGCCGCCATGGGAGCCCGGGACGTGGTCTCGGTCGAAGACCGGATCTCGCTCATCCGGGAATACCATCGACGCGTACTGCAGCAGATCGGTGCCGTTGCATGATTGGAAACACCCTTCTGCAGGAATGCGGGTTTCTCCATAACTGCCTCTTTCTTCGGAGTGACCGCGTTCTTATCGCCGCTGATGTCCACATCGGTATGGAGGAAGAACTCCATTGCCAGGGCCTGCATTTTCCTCTCAATGAGGAGGAAACACTGCTTGCCCGTTTCGGGGAAGCGATCGAGTTTTTCCGCCCGCAACGGATCATCCTCGACGGGGACATCATGCATTCCTTTGCCACGATACCCCGGCGGGTTCGTGAGAAGTTCCGGCGGATCCTGTCTACTATCACAGAATATGCTGAAGTGACCCTGATCCGTGGATCCCACGATCGGCTTCTCCCGTATATCACCGGAACGTCGACGGCAGAATCGGTTGTCATCGGACAATGGCACATTGCCCACGGAGACCGGGATCTCGATCGGGACCGTTCACTGATCATCGGGCACGAACACCCGGTCCTTGAACTGGATATGGCACGGGAACCCTGTTTCCTCTTCGGCGAGAGGGTCTGCGACAGACATGATCTCCTGATCCTCCCGGCATTCAATCCGCTCTGCCAGGGAGTCGTGGTCAATTCCCTCCGGTGCGGGGAATTGCTCGCGCCAATGCTCCGGTCGATCGACCCGGCGGATCTGCAGCCGGTGGTGGAACATGCCGGCGAGGTGTTCCTCTTTCCCCCGCTGGGAAAGATCCAGGCATGCAGCCCTGCCCTGCACTGACCGGCACAAAACCTTTTACCCTGCAGATAAAAGGTGTAATTTCATGTCCAACCTCACCGTTGCGGTGATCGGTCCCGAGGGTTACGCCGGGCAGCTCGGTAAAAAGGGAACGATATCCGACGTAACCTTTTACAACCTCAAACGGGGGAGCGACACGGTGACGTACATCGAAGCGTCGCGGTACCCGGAGAAGCTCTCATCCCTCTGGTACGCCGTGGGGTGTGCAGACCGGGCGGTGGTCGTGGTCAATGCGATCACCCCGCAATTCGGTGAAACCGCCATCATGCTGGAATGTGCCGGCGTCCATAAGGGTTTGTTTGTCCTGCAGGACCCGCTCACCGCGGAGAGCCTTGCACCGGTCCTGCGGGGATGTGCCCTCGGGTCGTACACCGTCGTCCGGGATACCCCGCTAGAAATCCGGGAATCTCTCCTGAAAGAAGCTGCAACTGCAGCGGAAATGGCCGGGCCGGAGACAGGAGGGTCCGTCGCCATCGATCATTCCTACGCAGTGCGGGGGATCGGGACGGTTGTCCTGGGAACCGTGACTGCAGGATCCATTCACCGGCATGATACGCTGACGCTGCTTCCCGGTGACTTGCAGGCCCAGGTGCGTTCGATCCAGAAACACGATGATGA
>JAJRCL010000142.1 GCA_028679035.1 Methanomicrobiales archaeon
CCATGAAACCATAATCCTGACGTTCCACGCGGATTCGTCCAGCGCATTTCTCCCCGGGGAACAGAAAAATCCAAAGGGTTAAAGGAGCCGGATACAGATCAGCTGCTGAATGTGGGGCGATCGGGATGCCTGAAGGCGTGCACGGACCTGCAAAAAACGAGTCCTATCTTACGGCGATCCGCACGAGAGGAAGTGATGCGAATCCCTTTTTCCGGCTGATGGGTATTTCGGTCGCAGATATTTCCGAAGGAAGAGCAGAGCTCTCGATGACAGTGCTTCCCATGATGCACAACGGTGTGGGCTGGCTGCAGGGGGGCATGTACACTGCCCTTACGGATGAGGCGATGGCACTCGCCCTCTATACGGTGATCGATCCTTCGGAACGCATCGCCACCATATCTGAGAGCACGAGCTTCCTTCGCGGGGTTCGGGAGGGGACCATCGTAGCCGTGGGACGGGTGCTCAAGCGGGGGAGAAGGGTTGCCTTCATGGAAGGAGAAGTGCGTGCAGACAGCGAACAAGGCGAAATCCTTGCCCGTTCCACAGCGGCATTTGCTGTCATTGCCTAGGCATGGTTTCCCCGCCGTAAAAGGGCGGATTAATACGGTTGCATGTCGCATGATGTAAAAAGAAAAACGGGTGTGGGTTCGTGAAGTACATCATCATCACTGGCGGCGTGATGAGTGGCCTTGGAAAGGGTATTACGTCCGCCTCCATTGGAAGGATTCTCAAAAACCGCGGGTATTTTGTTACCGCGGTGAAGATCGACCCCTACCTGAACATCGATGCCGGAACGATGAACCCTGCCCAGCACGGGGAGGTATTCGTCCTCAGCGACGGTGCGGAAGTAGACCTCGACCTGGGCAACTACGAGCGCTTTCTTGAGATCAACCTGAACGCCCGCCACAATATCACCACCGGCAAGGTGTACCGCAATGTGATCGAGCGGGAGCGCCGGGGGGACTTTCTCGGAAGCACCGTCCAGATCATCCCCCATATCACCGATGAAATAAAAGCCTCGATCCGTGTTGCAGCCCTGGAAGAGGTCAACCACGGGCAGCAGGCAGATATCTGCCTCGTTGAGGTTGGTGGCACAGTGGGCGACATCGAGAGTATGCCGTTCCTGGAGGCCGTGCGCCAGATGCGGGGAGAGCTGCCCCGGCATGACCTTGCACTCGTGCACGTGACCCTTGTACCGGTGGACACCATGGGAGACCTGAAGACAAAACCGACCCAGCACTCGGTGAAGGCATTGCGGGAACTGGGTCTTGCGCCGGATATCATCGTTGCGCGCAGCGATCAGGTCATCGGCCTGCATACCAAGAAGAAGATATCCGCTTTCTGCGACGTCCCCCAGCAGGCGGTGATCAGCGCGACCACGGTTCCGGACATCTACCAGGTCCCGATGGAGATGGAAAAGGAAGGACTCGCGGACGTTCTCTCCGAATACCTTGCCCTGGATCGAAGGGTACCGGAGACGGACTGGTACCGGGTCGTCATGAATGAATATACCAGCCGGATCACGGTTGCGATCGTGTCGAAATACGGGATCGAGGATGTGTACATCAGTATCAAGGAAGCGCTCAAGCATGCGGGCAGGGCACTCGGAACCGAGGTGCAGATCCGCTGGCTGGACGCAGAAAGTTATGACACCCACCAGCTTGGGGATGTCGACGGTATCCTTGTTCCCGGGGGGTTCGGGAACCGCGGTGTTGAAGGCAAGGTTGCGGCAATCGAATATGCCCGGGTCAATAAGGTGCCATACCTCGGTCTGTGTTTTGGGTTCCAGCTCGCTGTTGTTGAATTTGCCCGGCACGTCCTTGGGTGGACAGATGCCACAAGCCAGGAGCTCGGTGAAGGCAAGCAGGTGATCGCGATCCTTCCGGAACAATATGAGGTTTCGGATCTGGGAGGGACGATGCGTCTGGGCAATTACCCGGTGACCCTTGTTCCAGGGACGCTCGCGTATTCGCTGTACCGCGAGGAAACGATTGTCGAGAGGCACCGCCACCGGTATGAGGTGAATCCGCAGTTCATCCGTGACCTGGAGCAGGCCGGGATGATCTTCTCGGGTAACAACGGGAACCGGATGGAATGCTGCGAGCTTGCGGATCATCCCTTCTTCTTTGCCACACAGTTCCACCCCGAATTCCGTTCGCGTCCCGCACATCCGGCACCACCCTTCCTCGGGTTCGTACGGACGTGCCGGGACCAGCGGACACGGGCACCGCGGTGATACCATGGTTGATGCAGAACGGTTTATTCCGGAAGCGATTGCTGAAATAACACGGTTGTCGCAGGGAGAGAAGGTCGTCATGGCACTCTCCGGGGGAGTCGACAGCTCGGTCTGTGCAGCCCTGGCAACACGAGCCATCGGCGACCGTCTGGTATCCATTTACGTCGATACCGGCCTGATGCGCAAAGGTGAAACGGAGCGGATACGCCACCTGTTCGGCGGGGTGAACCTGAAAATTGTCAACGCGAAGGACGAATTTTTCGCAGCCCTCAAAGGAATTACCGACCCGGAAGAAAAACGTAAAGTCATCGGTGAGAAATTTATCCGGATCTTCGAGCGGGAAGCACGCAAAACCGGGTCCCGGCATCTCCTGCAGGGTACAATTTATCCGGACCGGATCGAAAGCGAAGGCGGGATAAAGAGCCACCATAATGTGGGCGGGATGCCGCTGCATATGGAATTCGCCAGCGTTATTGAACCGATCCGCGACCTGTACAAGGACGAGGTGCGGGTTGTGGCTGGTGCGCTTGGTCTTCCCAGGGAGATCCAGCACCGTATGCCCTTCCCCGGTCCCGGCCTTGCCGTGCGGGTGGTAGGGGAAGTAACCCCCGACCGTATCGACGTCGTACGGGAGGCAAATGCAGTTGTCGAAGAGGAGCTGGTGGAGAAGTATATTCCCTGGCAGTGCTTTGCAGCCATTGTCGGGCAGGGCACCGGTGTGAAGGGAGATATACGGGTGCACGGGTGGATCGTCGCGGTACGGGCGGTCAATTCCCGGGACGGGATGACAGCCGACCCGATGGAGCTTCCGTTTGCGCTCCTCCTGCGAATAGCCTCGAGAATCACCGCAGATATCCCCAGTGTCGCCCGGGTTGTCTACGATATCACCCCCAAACCGCCGGCGACTATTGAATATGAGTAAGGAATCACTTATGCAAGACCAGGATTTCCGAAATAAGGATGCCCGCTATTACATGCCGGTCTTTTCCCGCGACATGATGATCACGCGGGGACAGGGCTCCCGGGTGTGGGATGCGGACGGAAAAGAATACATCGACTGCGTTGCCGGTATCGCCGTGTGCAGCACCGGCCACTGCCATCCCGACGTGGTTTCAGCCATCTGCGAGCAGAGCCGGCAGCTGATCCACTGCTCGAACCTGTACTATGTCCCGCACCAGGCTGACCTCGCAGAGAAGCTTTCCCACATCACGGGCCTTGCCCGGGTATTTCTCTGCAACTCCGGTACTGAAGCGACGGAAGGCGCTCTGAAACTCGCACGCCGTGTGACCGGACGGCGGAGCTTCATCGCCTTCTCGCACGGGTTCCATGGGAGGACGATGGGGGGTCTTGCCGTGACCCATAAACCCGGCATCCGCGAACCCTTCGAACCCCTTGAACCAAAATGTGCATTCGTGGAGTACGGGGACAGCGAGTCCCTTCGCAAGGCAATCAACCATGATACGGCAGGCGTTGTCGTCGAGCCGGTCCAGGGCGAAGCCGGTGTGATCATCCCCCCGCCCGGATTTCTCCAGGAAGTACGGGAAATCTGCGACGAGAATGGGGCACTCATGATCGTGGATGAGGTGCAAAGCGGCATGGGCCGGAGCGGAAAGTGGCTGGCGATCCAAAGGTCCTCCGTGCAACCGGACATTGTCACCCTCGCCAAAGGAATTGCCAGCGGGTTTCCGATGGGAGCGCTCGTCGCCCGCGAGGGTATCGAGTTCAGGAAGGGCGATCATGGTTCTACCTTCGGGGGAGGACCGCTTGCCTGTGCAGCCGCACTCGCGACGATCAAGGTGATCGAAACGGTGCTTCCCACCATCCCGCAGAAAGCAGAACGGTTTCAGGAAGCATTCACAGCATACGATCCCCGGGTGTTTGGCCTGCTGATCGGTATTACCGTCGGTGAGAAATGTGCGGCGATCCAGCAACAGTGCCGAAAGAACGGTGTGCTCATCAATTGCGCTGCCGACGGCAATATCCGCCTCGTTCCGCCGCTCGTAATTACCAATGAGGAGATCGACCGGGCAGTGCAGGTGATTGATGAAGCACTTGGTGCGCAAGGCCTACACCGCTGAAGGGTACGTCTACGCGACCCGGGCAGAAGAGATCGCAAAATCCCATGGATTTGCTCCTTACGCCCGCCTCTCGTCCAACGAAAACCCGTTTCCGCCGGATCCCGCGGTGATCGACGCAGCGGCACAGGGACTGGCAGGTGCCAACCGCTACCCACCGGAATCTGCCGATCGCCTGATCGC
>JAJRCL010000018.1 GCA_028679035.1 Methanomicrobiales archaeon
CCGGTATGGCTGAAATCCGGCTGAATGCCGATCAGGGTCACCTGTGCCGCGGTCGCCTGGGCAAGATACTCCATGACCACCGGAAGCGGAATCACATGGGTGGAAAAGAGGGTTGCCGGAACGTCCCCCGGTTCGATGACCGCGGCACTCCCGGGTACCGCATTCATCTCCGCCGCATCCGCGATAAGAATATGATCAGGCTGGAATTCCTTGACCGGCCCGGTGATGTTTTCCGGCATGGTTCCCGCAAAAAAAACCCGTACACCAACGATGGACCGGGAATCCAGGGCCCGGGCAACCGCCATTCCCAGGCGGTCGCTGGGCAGGAGTTCGTCCCCGACCCCGATGACTGCGAGGCGGCGTGCACGGCCAAGGCGGATCCGCATGATCTCCCCGAAACTGCTCATCGGCTCACATCTCCTCGGTTTCACAAACGGTGCCGGACACGGAAAATTCTCTCGTGAGGTGAATCGCTTCCGACGGACAGGCATCCTCACAGAGGCCGCAGCGGATACAGCGCAGCACCTTGACCCGGGGCCGTTTTTTCCGGGTGATCTTTCTTCCCTTGACTTCGATCTCCTTTTGATCAGGTACCATCAGGATGCACTGTGAAGGGCAGACGAGGGCGCAGCGGGAGCACCCGATGCACTTGTCCTCCGTGATCCGGATCCTTCCCCGGAAACATTCGGGGACGGGAAGATTTTCTGCGGGGAACAGCACGGTTCCGGGCTTTCGGAACAGGTTACTGATAAGGTCTCCGAGAAGGCTCATGTACTCACCCACCACGCGCTCAGGATCAGAACGCCAGCCGCCTGGATGAGTGCCGCTCCGGCGATATACTTCCATCCGATATCATTCAGCTGATCGATCCGGATCCTCCCCGTCGCCGCCTTGAACGTCACGAGGACGAGGAGAATCGCGAGTGTTTTTACCAGGAACAGCAGAAAGCCCGCCACACCATTCAGCCATGCATTCCCCAGATCCCAGGGGAGCAGCGGCCCGCCCAGGAACAGGGCTGCCACAAGCCCGCTCCCCACGACAAGGGATATGTCCATGGCCAGGTGCAGCACGGCAAGCCGCCTTCCCGTGAGTTCGGTCCAGGGGCCGGCGACGATCTCGGTCTCGGCTTCCGGTATATCAAAGGGAGTGCGCTCGAGTTTTGCCTGCAGCCCGATGATCGCTATCACAAAACCGATTGGCTGCAGCACCGCAAACCAGAGGTGCCCCTGCTGCCACTGGACGATGGTGGAGATGTTCCAGGAACCTGCCATCATGGCCGGGAGCAGGAGGGCAAGGAAGAACGGGACCTCGTAAATGAAGAGCTGGGTTACTGCCCGCACGCCGCCGACCGTGGAATACACGTTCCGGGAGAGCCACCCCATAAGAAAGAGGATGACTGTCGGAATGGTGAGCAGGTAGAGCACCAGCACAAGGTCGCCTTCGAAGGAAAGCGGGCTTGTACCGACCACCGGTATGTACAGAAAGGCGGTGACGACCGATGCAAAGGCAAGGAGCGGTGCGGCATCAAACGCCCCGCGGTCGACCCCCCGCGGGTCGATGACTTCTTTCCCGAGCATTTTAACGAGATCAGCAAGCGGCTGCAGCAGTGGTGGCCCGACACGGTTCTGCATCCGTGCCAGGATCTTGCGGTCGACATACTCCAGGAACAGGGCATACACAAGGAGGAACAGGATGCCGGGAAAGAGGAGAATATAGAGGACGAGAAGGAGAGGATCCATCTCAGCACCGTTCCCGTTCACGGTTCAGTTCACGCGCCCGCCGGCGCAGATCCTCCCAGGTCATTTCCGTGCTGCTGGTTCGCTGTGGGTTCAGGACCGTCAGTCGCGAGGTGCAGGAGAGGCAGGGGTCAATTGCGGCGATAATCACCGGGATATCGGCAAGGTTCTGGTTCACGAGGCTGGCCGCGACGCTCGTCCAGTTGGCAAGCGTCGGCGTACGCACATCCAGCCGGTCAGCCTTGTCGGTGCCGTTGGTGCGGATGTAGTGGCTCAGCTCCCCCCGCGGGGCTTCATACCGGGAAAGCGCATGGCCTGTCGGCGCGTTTCTCGGGGCTTTGACCGTGATATCTCCTTCCGGGAGGTGTTCCAGGCAGTACCGCACGATCCGCACACTCTCCCGCAGTTCCCCGATCCGCACGATAGTCTTGCCATACACGTCCCCGTGCGTGTCGGTTACGACATCCCAGGGAACTTCTGCGTAGGCACAGTAGGGATCGTCCCGCCGGATATCGTATTCCACGCCGCTGGATCGTGCCGTTGGACCGACCGTGCCATACGTCAGGGCCTGTTCGCGGGTGAGCCTGCCGACTCCCTGGAAACGCAGGAGCACGGTTTCCTGTTTTTTCAGCAGTTCGACGTAGCCTGCGATCTGGGCCTCCAGGGCAGGAAGGCGATCCAGTGCTGCCTTGTTAAGTTCCGGGGTTATATCACGGCGGACTCCCCCGACGATATTCATGCCGTAATTTACCCGGTTGCCGCTGATCTCTTCGAGGATATCCTGGACCGCTTCCCGGTCCCGCCATGTCCACATAAAGAGGGTATTCCAGCCGATCTCGTGGGCCGCGACACCGAGCCAGAGAAGGTGGGAATGAATACGCTCCAGCTCGGCTATGATGGTGCGGATGTACTCTGCACGCGGTGGAACCGCGATCGCCATGATCTCTTCAATGCCCTTCACGAACGCCGTTCCGTGGGAATGGGAGCAGATCCCGCAGATCCGTTCCAGCAGCGGGACGACCCGGGTAAAATCCCGCTGTTCCGCGGCCTTCTCAATACCCCTATGGTTATAGGAGACGTCCAGTTCGAGACCCACGATGGTCTCCCCTTCCGCGATGATCCGGAAATTCACGGGTTCCTTCAGTGCCGGGTGCTGGGGCCCGACCGGAACGATTACTCGCGCCATGTCAGAGGACCTCCCGCACTCCGCCATAGTAACGGTCCGGCTCCGGTTTCCAGTCCTTGCGCAGGGGAAACTCGTTCTGCGGCCAGTCTTCGTTTAAGATGATCCGTTTCAGGTTGGGATGACCGGTGAATACCACGCCCATCAGGTCATGGATCTGCCGCTCGTAGATGCCGGCCGGCGGGTGGATATCGTGCATGCTCGGTGCCTCCGGTTTCTCCCGTGGGACGTCCACGGCGAGGGAGAGGACAATCCGGTGAGGACCGGTCAGGTGGTAAATAAGCTGGAAGGTTGCCCCGAGATCGGTCACGCTGATCTGGATGAGGTGATCGAACCCGAAATCCTTCCGGGCACGGGCAACCTCTCCCCGGATCCGTGCGGGAGGAACTGCTGCTTCCACCCGGTTGCGAACGATACAGGCCGCGTCCGATCCGGTCGTAAATGCCTGTTGTACTTCCTGGATCGTTGTCATACGGTTTCCTCCGTCGCCTGTGCCGACGCCGGCGTGGTTCTCCATGCCTTGCCTCCGTGGTCGAGGTCCTCTTTGAGCAGGTTGAGACAGGTAACCACCCCGCTGATGATCTCATCAGGGCGGGGAGGGCAGCCCCCGATGTACACATCCACCGGTATCACGCTCGAAACACTCTCCATCACATGGTACAGCCCGCGGAACACGCCCCCTCCCGCCCCGCACGCCCCCATCGCGATGACGTATTTGGGTTCCGGCATCTGTTCCCAGATCCGCCGGAGCCGGGAGGCCTGTTTTTTCGTGACCGGCCCGGTCACGACGAGAATATCTGCATGGCGCGGGGTGCCCTTCACAAGGATCCCGAAGCGTTCCACATCGAAACGCGGGGTGAGACACGCAATCACCTCAATATCACAGGCGTTGCAGGCGCCGGAATTGAAAATGGTGATCCACGGCGATTTTACCCGTGCCCAGCTGGCAAGCCGCTGGCTCAGCCCTCTATTTATCATGATTGATAATGATCTATTTTCTGAAATCATAAGTGTGCCTCCGCAGGGATCATTGTTCATACCTCAGCACGATGATGGCAACCGCGACAATCAGCAGATACCCGATCGTTGCCCAGAGTGCTGTAGCGGCAGGTGCTATCGCAAGGATCAGCGCTGCAACATGCACGATGGTGAAGAACAGGGCGACATAGAAGAACCGGTAGGATGGCCGTATTGCCGCCGCTTCTGCAACTTCCCCACCAACGTAGGGCATGGTTTTCTCCCCGGTCGCGATAAAGGCAGGGGCAATCATCTTTGCCCAGGTGTAGATCAGCCACCCGACGACCAGGGCAAGGAAAAAGATCGCAAAGGGGGAAGCGATCAGCTCGAGCACCATTTCAGAATCCCCCCTTCAGAAGGAGCATTCCTGCAGCCCCGTCGAGCAGGGCCGACGGTACAAAGAACCCAAGGATAACCGTTCCGGCTGCAAAGAGAATGATACAGGCAGCGGCAAGCAATGATACCCGGTGAGGTTTTCTCTCCTCTCCTGTACCGGAAAAGAGAAGATCCGAGAGCACGGGCACGTAATAGCCAAGGGACAGGGCACTGTTTGCCGCCATCACCAGCACGAGGCCGACACCCCAGGCGGTAAGGGTCCCCATCCCTGCCTGGAAGATGAGTAGTTTCCCCAGGAATCCTGCCGTCGCGGGAACTCCCACGAGGCCAAGAACGAAGATCGCAAATGCAAGACCAAGCACCGGGCGGCGGGCACCGATACCCCGCATCCGGGAAATTTCTACAGAACCCGCTTCCACTGCAAACAGGTCTGCCGCGAGGAAAGCGCCGCTTTTCATAACCGCATAGGCGACCATGTACAGGAGCCCGGCTGCAAATCCCGCCGCAAGGGAGTACTGCAGCCCGAGCCCGAACCCGAGGAGCACGTATCCCATCTGGGCGATGCTGGAATAGGCGAGCAGCCGGTTGAGCTCTTTCTGGTTCAGGGCAAGAATGTTGCCTGCCGTCATGGTCAGCACGGCGAGGACAGAGACCGCAAGCCCCAGGAATGCCGCCACACTGCTGCCCGGAGGAATGACGGAAAGGGAAAGAAATACTGCGACAAGGGCGCCCGACTTGGTCACACCTGCCATCAGTGCGGTAACACCGGCAGGGGCAC
>JAJRCL010000143.1 GCA_028679035.1 Methanomicrobiales archaeon
TAGAAATTCTTTCAGGGGATTATTAATCATTGGCTATAAAAAAACGCACTATACCTTCATAATACATCCATAAGGGAATGGGGGCAACTGTCGTCGAGATCGAATCCAGCCATGTCCCATGATCTCCTAACCGGACGCGGTTATCAACCTCATCCTGCGGGCGGCAGGGTCGGTCACAGATCATCGGAAAGAGAGCATCCCGACCGAAAAAACCGTCATTTTCTGGCTGGAAATATTTAATACTAAATCAAATGATGCGCAATCAAGAGAAATATATCAGGTCGCTCACTCGGCCTGTAGCAACTCGCCATTCACACGACCGCTTCTCGGACATGCTCGCGGCTGTGCGTGAAAGGAGAGATCACATCAATCCGGATATTGACCGGTTCCATTCCGCTATACACGGCGACCCGCCATCCATTGATACAAATAGATCAATACCCTATTTGTCACTCACCGGGGGTTTCACCCATGGACAAGTTCTACACACTGCGAAAACTGCCGTACGATTTCAAGGCTCTTGTACCGTACATATCGGAAGACCTGCTGACCCTGCATTACACGAAGCATCACCAGGCGTACGTGAACGGGGCCAACGCCATCTTAGAGAAATTCGATACGGCGCGGAAGGAGAAGATTGATTTCGATATCAAGGCAACCGCAAAGGAATTGTCTTTCCATCTCGGCGGGATTCGGCTCCACACCCTGTTCTGGCAGAACATGGCCCCTGCGGGGAAAGGCGGAGGCGGACTCCCTTCGGGTAACCTGGCGAACGCAATTGATGCGGAGTTTGGAGATTTTACCCGCTTCAAAAAGGAATTTTCAACGGCGGCAACGAGCGCGGAGGGCTCCGGCTGGGCAGCACTCAGTTACTGCTTCCGGACCGGAAGACCGCTGATCATGCAGGTCGAAAAACATAACACGAACGTGTTCCCGGAATTGAAGATCCTCATGGTCCTGGATGTCTGGGAGCATGCCTACTATCTCGACTACCGGAATGACCGGGCAAAGTTCGTCGATGCATTCTGGAACATCGTGAACTGGGACGAAATCGGAAAGCGGCTTGCTGATGCGGTGAAGGGGCTAACCTTCTCACAATGAGAAATGAGCTGAGGTCAATCAAGGGGGTTTTTCCCTTTCTTTCCCCTTTTGTTTTGAGAAATTGTTGAAATATCAAAGATACGTGCAGCCTATCTGTCCTCGGTGTGTCTCTATCGGGGTCTCAAAAAAACAAAGAACCTGTGCAGCACAGGATCATCTTAATGAATTCAGGCCCGGGGGATGCACAATTACCACTCATCTATTTGAACAACGCCGCGACATCATGGCCGAAACCGGCTGTGGTGCTTAAGGAGGTGGCACAATGTCTGCGGCACCCGTTCTATGAACCCGGAAGGACGACCGGGGATGGAGCGGCAGATTATCCTGCTACCGCACGAGATGCCCTTGCCGAATTTTTCCATGCGGGTCCTCCGGAACACGTTATCTTTACCCAGAATGCCACCGACGCACTCAATTTGCTGATCCATGGTTTTGTGAAAAAGACACGGACGCCGTTTCATGCAATCACGACTGACCTTGAACACAACTCTGTGCTCCGCCCGCTCACTGCGCTGGAGCGGGATGGGGCAGTCCGGCTTTCCGTCGTTCCGTTCACCGATTTCCGCGTGGATCTCCCGGCGATAAAAAAAACAATCTGCGAAGATACGCGCCTCATTGTGATGACCCACGGGAGCAATGTGCTGGGGTCCGTGCAGGACATCAGACCGATCGCAGAATACCTCCATGCGAATGACATTTTCTTCATCGTTGACGGAGCCCAGACCGCTGGCAACATCCCGGTCGATCTCTCCGACATACCCGTCGGTGCTTACGTATTCACGGGGCACAAGGCCCTCTTCGGCATCCCCGGCATCGGCGGATTTTTCATAACGGAGCCGGATGCAATTGCGATCACCCGGCAGGGTGGCACGGGCACCGATTCGCGGGTTCCTGGCCAGCCCTCCGAGATGCCGATGCGCTTCGAGGCAGGGACCCCCAACTACCCGGGGATTGCATCTTTGCTGGCCGGGTTGCGGTTCATCACTTCGATCGGGCAGGACACGATCATGCGTAAGAATGCCGCTCTCACCCGCGGGCTCGTTCATGCATTGCAGAAGATACCGGGTATCACTATCTACAACGAAAACCCGGATCTCCCGGTGGTGTCATTCAATATTGCAGGAATCGACAACCATAAGGCGGGGTTCATTCTCGCCCGGGCTTACAACGTGATCACCCGGACCGGCTTCCATTGCGCCCCGCTCGTCCATGAACGGATAGACGACGGTGAGGGGTGTATTCGGGCTAGTCTCTCCTGTCTCAATACTCTTGACGACTGCAGAACAGCAGTTGATGCAATCCGGGAGGTGGCAGAAAGTGCGGGTTCTCCGGTCCGTCCAGACTAAAGTTTGTGTCGACGGTTCACTCATGAAGGAATATGTACTCGATGAACCGCTGACCGGAAAATTCCTGAAATTCCTCGAGACGTTCGGCACGGTCCGGTTCCTGGAACAGCTGAGAAAGCCCTACTTCTCTTTTGAAAAAGAGCAGTTCATTTCCATACAGGGGTTTGTCGGGGACGCAAATGTCGAGGTGCGCTACAAAAAAGAATTCCAGGATCTCGTCGCGGATTATTTCCATCTCCTTCTCTATTATTACGGCCAGGGTGAGCAGGGGGTACCAGCTCTGAAACGGTACGACGATTCCGTCCGGAAGAAAATGGAGGTCCGCTTGGATCCCAGAGGAGACGAATCATACTATTATCCGCCGTTTTATTAAAAGAAACGCGGATGCCCATTTCCGAGCCCCTGCATTCAGGGAAACAGTAACCTGGAACAAAGAATATGATGCTCCAATTGGAGCTTAATCATATCCTCTTCGGCATCGTCCTCTTGTGCAGGAACATCGTGCCAAACGTGAATACAAGCGTGAAAACAGCAAGGGCTCCGAGGTCGGCAAGCACCGGGAAATAGTGAGTACCGGTAAACGCGTAGCGGACGATATCCGTAAAATATGTCAGGGGAGAACAGACCGAGAGTGCCAGTCCCCATACCGGCATCTGTTCCAGCGGGATGAAAATACCGGAGATGAAGACCAGCGGGAACTTGATCAGGGATGAGAGCATCATGATGTTCGACGGCACATTCGTGGGTGGTACGGCAAGCAGCATGCCAATCGCGGAGAAGCAGCATCCGGCAAGGAATATTGCAGCCGCCAGGGTAACTCCGTGAAGGAGGGAAAGCCCGAGCGCCAGCCCGATGAGAACTGTAACCAACGTAATACCAATGCCGAAGA
>JAJRCL010000144.1 GCA_028679035.1 Methanomicrobiales archaeon
CGGATCAGCGGAGACTTCCACGAATTTTACCGTGAACCGGTTCCGTCACGTCCGTTGTAAGGACTGCGGAATGGTGTACGTGAACCCCCGCCTGCGCGAGGAAATAACGCACGACCTGTACCAGGAAGAGCCCTATACCGAATTCTACCGGATCAAACTGATCCCGTCCATCGATTATCGCAGGAACGTTCTCGGGGTACGGAAGTACACTGAACTCGCCGCACATTTCAACCGCCCGGGGAGGGTGCTGGATATCGGGTGTGGCCTCGGCGAGGTCCTTTCTGTTTTTCAGGAACACGGATGGGACTGCACCGGCATCGAATTCAACCCCTTTGCTGCCGGGTACGCGAAAGAGCAGTTCGGTCTCCATGTCATCAATAAAAGCATCTATGACTTCGACGGTACGGACCGCTATGATCTCATCATGCTCTGGGGCGTGCTGGAGCACTTCTATGACCCGAATATGGTTCTCCGTAAGATACACTCCCTCCTCGAAGAAAACGGGCGCCTTCTCATCGAGGTGCCTTCGGCAGATTCGCTGCTTGTCCGGTACTATGAACGGACCCGGCGGCCGGTCGACCGGATCATCGAAGGCGATCGCCATATCATGCTCTTTTCCCTGCGTGCTCTTACTGAAATGCTCGGACGTGCCGGTTTTTCACCGGTGAATATCCGTGCAAACGGTCTCGACGTGAGTACTCTGAACCGTCTGGAAATGAACGGCATCCTCGACCTCGCATCGGTCAATACCCTGCAGGGCCTGCTGGATACATCCCTTCAGGGGGATCTCCTGCGGGGAGTGTTTGCAACGGAGCGGTCGGCATGAAAATCATCGGCATTATTCCGGCCCGTATGGCGTCTTCCCGCTGCCCGGGAAAGCCCATGGAACGGATCAACGGGATTCCGATGATCGGTCATGTGTTTTTCCGCAGCCGGCTGTCTTCAGTACTGGATGAGGTGTATGTCGCCACCTGCGATGCAGAGATCCGGGATTACATTGCCTCCATCGGCGGAACGGCCATCATGACGTCGCCATATCATGAGCGGGCAAGCGACCGTGTCGCCGAAGCACTGGACATCATCGAGAAGAATGCATCACATCCTGACATCGTCGTCATGATCCAGGGAGATGAGCCTATGCTGCTTCCCGAGATGATCGAGGAGGCGATCCGGCCGATGCTCACGGATCCGGGAATCGACGTGACAAACCTGATGGCACCGCTCGAAGGAATCGAGGAACATGAAGATCCGAATGAGGTAAAGGTGGTGGTGGATCTGAACAGCGATGCCCTGTATTTCTCCCGCGAGGCGATCCCGTCACGCAGGAAAGGAGCAGTTACGGTTCCCATGTACAAGCAGGTGTGTATCATCCCCTTCCGGCGGAATTTTCTTCGCACCTACCTGAACCTTACTCCTACGCCACTCGAACAAATCGAATCGGTGGACATGTTGCGGGTTCTCGAGCACGGGTACAAGGTGCGCATGGTGATAACACCACACCGCACCTACAGCGTCGATACCCCCGAGGATCTCCGGTTTGTGGAAGCTCAGATGAAGGGAGATCTCCTGGTGTCCCGGTATGGGTCGGCCTGATCCAGCACAAACCAGGGTACATGTCCTGGATGCAGACCAGGTGCTTTCGCATACGAGAAGCTATCCGGAAATTCCCTGGGTCTATGCCGGCTCACGATACCACACGTATCGTCAACTCCAGCGCAAACAGGGTGCAGAACGGGAAGTGCCGTTCCGGGACAGCCTGTACGCCGCGACCTATGCCCTGAAAGACGATTATATCGCCTTCATCGGTGAGATGAACTGCCACCGTGGCGATGCAGCATGGCACTTTTCGAGCGTTGCCGAAAGAAACTGTTTCATCTCGCACGCATTTGCCACGATCTGCATTCTTGCCGCTGCCCGCGACCTGTTTGCAGGAAGGAGCGATCCGGAAATCCTCGTCATCTGTGATAACCCATATATTGCCACCCATCTGCAGGAGGTGCTGAGGGTTGCCCAGGTGCCAGGAAAGCGCAGAAAGCCTCGCTGGCTCACGCTTTTAGGACTACTTCCCGTGGCGCTGGCTAGCCGCATTGCATTCGTTATCCTGGGAACATCCCGTCGGATTATCGCTTCAATAGTGGTGGGAAAGCCCCGTTCGACCGGACCATACGCAATCCTGTCCTTCATTTATGACCGATCGTTCCGGAACGGGTATGACGACGTGGTCTTCGGGCCGCTGATCCCCTGGCTCACCCAACAGGGGTATCCCCCATCCGTTATTCCTCTCATTATTCCACCGACTCCCTATGGTGCCGCAATCCGAAAGATGAGGGGAGCAGGAATGACGTTCCTTGTTCCGGAAGTGTTTGAACCAATCGGGGGAAGGACCCGGTATGCGATAATCAGCCTGCTGCATCCGCCGCACCGCCTTCCCCCGTCGTTTTTTCACGGCATCCAAGTGGAAGAGATCCTGGAAGAAGACCTGCTCCGGGACTGGGCGGGACGGCGTTCGCTGGAGAGCCGGATCCTTGGCGATGCGATGAAGC
>JAJRCL010000019.1 GCA_028679035.1 Methanomicrobiales archaeon
CGAATTTGACCTTTCCACTCGACTGCCCGCATACTTTTATTGGTTTGTGGTCATGTCGCAGGTTCGCAATGCTGGTTCCAGCCCCAAGATTGCATTTGCTCCCGATAATACTATCCCCCACATAGTTGAAGTGGGGAATATTCGTCTGAGCCATGACAATGGAATTTTTTACTTCCGCCGTGCCGATATGACAGTGGTTCCCGATGGAGCTGGAGGCCCGGATATAGGCGTGCGGGCCGATCCGGCACTCCTGGCCGATGGAGACCGGTCCCTCGATGTAGGTACCGCTCTTGACAACGGTCTCCTTGCCAATGCTGACGTTTCCACGCAGGACCACGTTCGGTTCGACCGTCCCTTCCTGGACCGGTTCCTGCTGTCCGAGGAGAGTCGCATTTGCATCGAGGAGGTCCCAGGGATGGCCGACATCCAGCCATGCACCGAGCGTATACGCACCGAGTTCTCTCTTCTCGATCCATTCTTCCAGGGCATCGGTCAGCTCGAATTCTCCCCTCCGGGATACTCCCACCGACGTGAGGCGATCGAAAATCACCGGGGGGAACACGTATGCCCCCGCATTGATAAGCGTGCTTTTCGGCTTCGGAGCCTTTTCCTCGAGTCCGGTGATACGGTTGCCTTTCACGGTGACGACTCCGTAATCCTCGGGATGGGCTGATTGAAACGTTGCCATGCAGGGTCCGGTTGACGCAGCCAGGGCCCGTATGTCTTCGCTCCGCAATATCATGTCCCCGTTCAGCATCAGGAACGGTCCCCTGACGAGTCCCGCAGCCGATTTTAATGCGTCTGATGTCCCGAGCTGGCGACGCTGGGTTACATACCGGATAGTGATTCCCAGGGATTCCCCGTTTTTGAAATACGATCGTATCTCCCTCTCGCCATAACCCACGACAAAAATGAAGTCCCGGATGCCTGCCTCGCGGGCGGCGATAACCAGGTGCTCCAGCATCGGGCGGTTCGCGATGGGGAGCATGACCTTAGGCCTGTTTGCGGTAAGGGGCCGCATCCTTTTTCCTTCCCCGGCCGCCAGCACGATGCAATCCATAGTTCTAGATTTCTGCGCGGAAGTATTAGAGCATTTCGTTCGATAAGTTGATGAAATTATGGCGATCATCTATAATAAACATAAATTCACTGGATTTTTGCGTTTTTAACCATTAATTTCCCCTTTTCCATCAGCTGCATTGCCCGTTCCCGGGTTTTTCCTTCCGCGGTCAGACGGATCTTCGGCTCCGTTCCGCTCGCCCGGATCAGGCACCACCCCCCTTCCTCATTGAACCGTATACCGTCCGTGGGTTTCTCCGCGCCGAGCGCGGTCAGGATGGCAGCGGGAGTGGGATGGGCAAAGGATTCCCGGATAATAGGATACGCCGGCATCCGGTCCACTTCCGCTGCAATATCCCATTCTCCTGCTATCTCACAGAATAATGCTGCCGCATATGGTCCATCCGGACAGTAGGAATTACGCGGAAAAATCCAAGCACCGGACGGCTCACCACCGAAATCGCCCCATTCCATGAGCTTTTCTGAGACGTACGTATCCCCGACCGGCGTTCGTTCCACTTCTGCAATCTCTTCAATGGCCATGGATGCATCGACAGTGGTCACCACTCGTTTTGCGTCGAGGTACCGGGCGAACAGCATGAGCATCCGGTCGCCGTCAACGTATCTTCCCCGCCGGTCAAACCCGACCATCCGGTCCGCGTCTCCGTCGTGGGCGATGCCGCAGTCTGCACCGGATTTTACCACCATTGCACTGACATGGCCAAGATTTTCGGCAAGCGGTTCAGAGGGACGGGCAAACCGGCCGGAAACATTGCAGTTGAGGCAGCGCACCTGGACTCCTGCCTCCTGCAGGAGAGAGGGCGAGAGGACGCTTCCCGCACCGTTACCGCAGTCCAGTACCGCGGTGATGCCAGTTGCTGGAGAGAGCGCGTCAAGTATTGCCGAACGGTGTATACCCGTGGCGTCGAGCCAGGTACTTTTTTCCTGGCCTTTCCAGTCAGCGGCGTGCTTCTGCCTGAGCTCCTCTTCCATTTCCGCCTGCTGGACCTGCGTAAAAGAGGACCCGTCCGGATTGAACAGCTTCAGGCCGTTATATTCTTCCGGGTTATGGGAAGCGGTCACCATACACCCGGCATCCGCATGCCGGGAGGCATACGCGACGCTCGGTGTTGGGGCTATCCCGCAGGAGCGAACCTGGACGCCGTTTGCAAGGCATCCTGCGGTCACGGCCTGGGCGAGGAGTGGGGACGTGGTCCGCGTGTCCATACCGACAACAACACTCTGTCCCCAGCGTCCCATCGCAGATCCGACCTGGACGGCGAGCTCCACGAACCGAAGGTCGTATTTTCTGCGGATCCCGGACGATCCGAACAGCATGCAGGAATGTCAGTCTCTCGGGTAATAGCGTTACTTACCGGCCGTACGGGCACCAGTGCTCCTTCCCCAGTATCTGGCTGACACCGGCCACGGACGGACCTAAAAAGATGATGCGTTTCTGCGCAGGCCACGCACTGACGAGAACAAGTCCCTCTTCCTGCATAAGCGCGGCCGGGGTAACGAGAAGAATATCCGCGGAATCCGGTTCATCCACAATGTCAATCCCCGGCACCCCCATCAATACCGGAATTGGAGCCGCGGTAAACACCGTATGGCCGCCGAGCGTTTTTTTGAGTTCCTGGAAACAGCCGGTGTACCGTGCACGCTCACAGGCGGTGAGTTTTCTCGCCAGGGAAAGAAATCCGGCGGTTGCATTCAGGATCGCCAGCGCAGCCGCACGCTGCTCCCCGGTCGTAAACTCTTTCCCGAATATCGATGTGACCGGAAATGTTCCCTGCACCGGATAATCACCGGCAACATGACCGGTTTTTCCACCGAAACAGACCTCAATGCATGCTCCCCGCACGTACTGGCAGCGGGGCGCATCGGGTGCTCTCTGCAGTACGGCGCTTGCATCTTCGCAACCGGTCCCGGTGATCATTTTTTCCAGCCGCGCAACGGCTTCATCCAGTAATGTCATCCAATCAATCCTCCGGAAAGGTATCGGAAAGGACCACCCGTGCAGGGGATCCATCCAGCCCTTCCAGGCGCAGCGGAAGGGCGGCCATCCAGTAGTCTCCCGGTGCTACACCGGAAAGGTCAAGGAGTTCGATAATAGGAATGCCTGCCTGAAGGAGTATGCGGTGGATTTCCCCAGTACCGGTCGGATCTTCTATCGATGGGACATCGATGCCCACGCAACGCACGCGATGATCTGCCAGAAAATAGGCACTGCTTTGTCCGAGGTACGCTGCTTCCGGTGATTGCAGGCCGGATTCGCAACGGGTTTTGAGCAGTACCCTCGATGGGCCGGGAAAACCCTGCGCAAGGCTTTCACTTTCGATGGGACCGGTATGCCCGGCGCAGTCAAGAACACGGCATTCTCCGATGAGATTTTCGAGTGGAACCGCGTCAATGCTTTGACCCTTTTTCAACACGTGACGGGGCGCATCGATATGGGTGCCGGAATGTGTCCCGAAGAGTACTTCCGTTACAAGGAAATCATCGGCAGGAATCTGGCGGAAATGGATATGCGGGTCTCCCGGAAAGACTGTCGTATCCGGGGATAGTGGGCGGGTGACGTCAAACCAGGCCACGGCCTACCGCTCCCACCCGTATTCCCCGATGAGCGGCACGAAGACTACGCCGCCATGGTACGTAACCTCGATGTTCTTCCCGCGGCGGGTCAGCAGCTGCAGCTCCTGCATGTCCCGCCCACCGACCGGGGCAACGA
>JAJRCL010000145.1 GCA_028679035.1 Methanomicrobiales archaeon
CAGGAGTACTCCCTGACGCTGGAACGGGATCGCCTCCGGAGCACCGTCGAGCGACTGCACCGTATTCCGGTCCCACACGCCCTGGCAGAGCGCCTCGTACTCCGCGACCAGCCGGGGTTCCCCCGAAACACCTGCCAGTACCGCACGGTTCTGTTCCATATCCATCGCATTGACCACCACGATGCAGTCCGGCACCAGTTCGCTGATCCGGTCTGCAATGTACTGGAAGATATCTTCCTCGTCACCCATGTCCGCGAGCGCTCCGGCGGTACGGGCGAGGAACTCCATGTTGTGCAGGTGGTCCTGTGCGTCGGTGATATCCTCGATGATGAAGGTCGTACTGTACATGCGATCCTCCATGACGGTTGGGATCCAGCGGATTTTCAGGTGAGCCTTCCGGGGTCCCGCCCGCACCGGCTGTATCCGCACGTTCCCTTCACTACCTTCCCGTCCGTCGAAGAGGGTCGCAAACGGTGGATCGAGCGGAACGTCCGGGCAGACCGCGTCGGGAACACGGCTGGCACAGCCTTCCTGCGTCAGGCCGAAATAGCGCAGGAATGGTTCGTTCGCGAACACGATGCGATCCCTTCGGTCGATCGTGGCGATCATGGCAGAGGTCTGGTCGAGCAGTGCACCGAGCGGGGCACGATGGGCGCTGCGGTAGACATGCGCTGTCCCGTAGGTAGCGGATTCCACTTTCCCCTGGGCTTCCAGAAGCGCGAGGAATTTTGTTGTTGTATTCCGGTTCATCTGGATCTTTGTGGCGATTTCCGATATAGCCGCCCCTTTCGGGTGGTGCTGCAGAAACGCAAGGATACGCGCCTCCGTGGTGTCCTTCTCGTCCATAGGTTCGGAAGATATTCTACACGGGTTAACCTTAATTGTTTACAAGACCGGGAGAGAGACACATCGTGATGGTGGCGGAACACACTGCCCCTGCGCTTCGGGACCGGTTGAAGAAAAAGAGAGAAACCCGGGATATGCCAGTTTCTGTGGCCTGGCATACCGGCGCACCCATCCCATGGACAAGGACCAAGCGGAGCACATCCCATTCCCCTTCCACAGGCCGGGACAACCTTTCCGGTTTATTTCCACTTCCACGTTGGATGTGGACGTTCCCGTTCTCGTCCGCACCATACTCGAAGACGAGGGGATGCCGTTGAGCGCATCCACTTCGGGGACTGGCTCATGAAATAGAGGGCACCGGTGAACAGAATTCATCTTCGTGCTTGATTAGCGCATCACCAGGGGAAGTGAATAGTTGTGAAGACGGGTGCAGGAAGGACGAAAGGATGTTCGTGGCGGATCCGTTGCCGGGGATTGCTGGATACTGCCACACATGAGCACGGGTGGATTTGGCGGTGCTGCGATACCGGTGCCTCCGTTCCTGACCGGAGGAAGAGATGGGAAATACTCCTGCCGCCCATGACCATTCCCGGGAATCGTGATCAATCGATGAATGATCACCGCACCGATGAATCTTCATCAGGGAAACCAATTTAATCTTCAGCGGGAAGTTCTCTGTATCTGCCCTGTTGAGGATCAGGACGGTTTCGTGCCTTCTGGCACATTTTTTTGACAGCGCGAACAATCGGGCAGAGTGAGAACCAGGCCCGATGGTAAGGGTAAATACCGGGGCATGGGGATTGCAGGAGTACCTGCGGTAAGATGGAGGGAGAAACGTATGGTATGGAACTACATCGGCAGTTTTGCTCTGGGTGCGCTGGGAGCCCTCTTCATTGTCTGGCTGCGGTGGACCGGGAGCATGCCCCGGTTCAGCAGCTCGATTGAGATCCAGCAGACGGAGAACGAGTATGAAGCGTTGCGGGCAGCGATTGCAAAGAAGATCGATGGCGGAAACGAATCACTGACCGATGCAGAGGTGAGACATTCGGACCAGCTGCGGGACGACGTCTGGCGGCAGCGATCCACCTGCTTCCTGTGCTCAGCGATCATGTACGTGGTGCTGGGTGGTGCGACGGCCTTCATATTCGTCGGGCTCGATGTGCAGAATCTTACGGAACTGGACACGATCCTCAAGCTGATCGCTGCCGGCGCCCTGTGGTCATCGTTTTACTCGTTTATCGACGTGGAGAAGGCGGAAAAGACCGTCATTGCCGGAAGAGAGGGAGAGAGCAAGACGAGGGAAGGCCTGCATGGGGAAATGAACGCGGCGTATGAGAAAGCGATGACGGAGGCGAATAAAAAATTGCAGAAAGCCAATGCCGATTACAATGAACTCGTGGACGAGTATGACAAACTGAAGGTACAACTCGCAGCAGGAGGTGCGAAATAATGGTAAAGGAATTCAAGAAAAAGGACGTACTGGAACCGGCCGTCAACATGAAGGATCTGAACAGGACTGTTAAGGACATCGAGACAAAACTGAAGGAATCAAAGGAGCGGGAAAAGCGGTTCCGTCTGGTATGATGGAATCATCTCATACAGTAAACGTGCTGTGACCGGCTGGATCGGGACGGGGAAGATTCATCGGGCGGGAGATCTTCCTCATTAGGAGATTCCATATCGTTCGAACGGCCTGTCCTGGCTTTCTCTATTTGTCTGAATGATTCAGGATGGCAATCCGGCGATGATCAGGTAGTGGTAGGGCCCGGCGTCCTGTACGGAGAGGACCCGGAGCCCGGCACCTTCGATCAGAGCCTTTGCACGGGCTATGGAGAACCGGATTTCCTGCGGCGGACCGAAATCCATCGGGATATCCTTCCAGTCGAGGTCGACTAATCTGCCGGAAGGCTTGAGCATCGTCTTTGCGTTCCGGATCACCTGTGCCG
>JAJRCL010000146.1 GCA_028679035.1 Methanomicrobiales archaeon
CACCTGGATGCCCACCTGGTGCAGCATGCCCTCGAATCCCTGCCGCTCCCGGACATTGATATCCTCTTTATCGAAAATGTAGGGAACATGGTCTGCCCCACCGATTTCAAGCTCGGTGCGGAAAAACGGATCGTCATCGTCTCTTCAACGGAAGGCGACGATGTCGTCAACAAGCATCCGATGATGTTCCGGGACTGCACCATCGGGGTTATCAATAAATGTGACCTTGCTCCCCTCGTCGGTGCAAACCTGGATCGCATGGAGAAGGATATGTTCCGGTACAATCCGCATATCATGGTGTTCCGGACAAACCTGAAAATAGGGGAAGGGCTCGCCCCCCTGCTGGAAGCGATCCTCTCCTGATCACACTGCTCAACGTAACCTGTCCCCTTGTTTTCACGCGTGGGTGAACAAGGGTCAGGCTTCTGGTACCGGTGCCGCTTCTTCGATCTCGGCGAACATGTGACACCACAGGAGGTACACGATCCCGATGATCGTAAGAGCGACGATAAATGCCAGGACAATATGCAGGACACTGCGCATGAACATCACCTCTTTTTTGACGGAAGGGAATAGGAAAAGGATCTATAAGAACCTATTCTCTTGCGGGAAAATCTTCACCGAGCCGGGAGTTTTATATAAACTGACAGCGCACCTATTGGACACAACAGCAGGATCCGGTATCAACCCTGGTCCGCGGTCATGCTGCATCTGGTGAATACATGCTCTGGCAAGGTAGGTCGGTACGAAGTAAGACGGGTGGGAGGTACAGCCCCATCCGTGCAAAGAGACGATTTGAGATCGGCGGCAGTGCAGCCGATACCACGATCGGTGATGACCGGAAGAAAATATCCCGTACTCTCGGTGGGAACAGCAAGGTGCGGGTTCTGCGCGCAGCCTATGCAAACATCGCAAATCCCAAAACCGGAACGATTGTCAAGGCCCGCATTGAAACCGTTGCAGAAAATAATGCCGACCCCAACTATATGCGAAGAAACATCCTGACTAAGGGCGCCGTGATCAAGACCGAGATCGGAAGGGCCCGTATCAGCAGCAGACCTGGCCAGCAGGGCGTCGTAAATGCAGTTCTTATAGAATAAATTCTGCATATCTTTTTTACTGCCTCTTTCGTATATTCTTGTGATGCGCAGAATTTTCCACCGGTTTCCGAATATTATCGATCTTGAGTTTGAAGTAAATCGTCCGTTCGGGGCTTTCCTCAGCTGCCTTAAGGCGCTGCACAACAGTCACCAGACGACCCGCCCGGGGCCGGATCTCGTCAAGAGAACGGTCCTTGTCGAAGTTGCAACCAACAAGACGGCATTCGAACCGATCGATAAAGTCCCCCCATTCGAGCATGATGTAACCGAAGCCATCGACTACCGGATCACGCTGCAGGATACCCTGTTGAAACCCGGGGGAAAAGTACCATTCTCGAATAATGCATTCTTTCTCCGGGTCCAGGACCGGGGAATGAAGGTGGAATGCAGCGTAGTCAAGGAAGGAAAACACGGTACGCTCGATGCAATGGATCTGAAAACTCTGCTGACCGGTGCCTGCCAGTGAGCCTGAAGGTCGCTGTTGCTGCACCGTTCAAACATACACGCAAAGAAAGCCTCTCACGCGCGGAATTCATCTTTTACCTGACCATCGACAAGAAATGGATGAACCGCGAACAGGCCGAACTTTTTATTGCCCGGGCAGGTTCGGAAGGACTGCTGGAATCAACCGGCGGTGTACTTAAACCGCGTTTTGACCTTGCAGAGGTCGCTGTCCCGATCGGATTCCGCCCGGGAGCCGAAATCCTTCGTCAGGAAGACCCGGTCCAGGAACTGATCACACGGATAGCATCAGCGATCAAGGCCCCGCCCATGCAGGTAGCCGCAGAAATGAACCAGCTTATTAAAGAGCGGTTCGATGATCACCTCTTCCCCGAAGCCGCGATCGTCATCCTTGCAAAAAAGTACGACATCCCGTATACCGACCTTATTCCCCGTCTCGAGAAGGCGGTCTGCGGGAACCGGAAATAATGATCGTTTTTCGTGCTCCGTTCGGGAGTGTATCCGTTCATTGCATGAGCTTTTGCTCCTGTCCATAATCTTTATCAGGGAATGGCACAGGTATTGCTGGAAGATATTGCGGCCGGTTACCTTGTGGAGGAAGAAATCCACCGTCAGCCGGTAAAGAGATACGCAGCCAGAGTAATGCGCTGGAAAATATGCCTGTTAAAAAAATTATGAAACCCGGCCCGTTCTCTTCTTCTCAACGGGGTTCTCTTCCTTCTCGCCCTCGGCCTTTACAAAAAAGGTGTCCAGGGGTTTTTCACCGGACTTCGTAACGACGGTATTTATCTGGACAAAATCAGCGGTGATCTCACTGCCGCGTATCGACTTGCGCCGGCGCAGCCCCTCCTGTTCCGGTTTGAACCCGACGCCACCGGCGAGAAGGATCCCACGTCTTCCCATGCCGGGCAGATCTGCCCGCGCCGGAGTCCCGACACGGTCTGTTCCCCCGGTAATCTTTATTCCATAGCCCGGAAGACCCAGCGGACCTGCTTCGATCTCATCCCCGATCTTCTTCCCGATAAACATGCCTGCCTGACCTGCGGCGACGGTGAGATTATACGCCTTTGCCGTCTTGGGATCAGAAAGGACTACCTTGAATTCAGCCATATATGTTCCTCACGACGTGTCTATAGAAATGGAGTACCGAGCTATTAAATACTATTTCCCCCAGAACGGGTTATCCTTGCGCCTCATTGTCGTGAATTCTGCGAGGATCTCCTGCATGCTGATATTCAGGTGCGACAGCATCTCATGCTCGAGCACTTTGACGTGTCGTTCAGGAATATCGACATAGAGGATGTCATGGACATTGATCTGGCGTCCGACTGTCGGACCTTCGATAGATACGGCGATCTCGGCACCCGCATCAGCTTCGGGAATGTTCTCCCCGCGCTGCTGGATCGTCTTCAGGTGGCCGATGCGCTTCCCCTGCTGGTCGACGAGGTCCAGGTCAGCCCGGAGCTTTCCCCCGAGAATGCGTACGCCGACGACGACCGGGTTACTCTGGCGGAAAACGCAGTCGGGAAGCAGGGTAATCTTTGCTGGCAGGACAACCTGTTCAAACTGCTTCGCCTCCAGCTCCCGCTTCTTCCCGTCCCTCCAGGCGACATAATCATCAATCAGCTGGTAGATCACACCGCTGGAAAACACCTTCAGATGCCCGTAGGCCGGATCCTTCAGAATCTCGACAGCGTCCGGAAGCATTGGCGTGTTAAAGCACAGGAGTGCGCTGTGGAACGGGTTCTTGACCGTTGCAATGGCGACGAGGTCGTGCCTGCTCACCGGTCCTACCTCGGCCTTCATGACCGGGATATTCTTTTCTTCCAGCTCCTTGGAGAGCGCTTCCAGGGCCCCGATGGTATCAGCTTTTATGGATATTCCTTCGTCGGCCAACTTGACGCTTATCTCCTGCATTTCTTTGCGCACCCGGGCTATGACCTCATCCCGGTCCCCCCGGACTGTGTAGAGAGGAGAACCGGCGATTGCTGCATCCAGGTTGGGTGCGGCTACCTTGATCCCTGCTGCTGCGGTAACGGATCGCACCCGCTCAAATCGTTCCTCCACCCGGATCTCTTTTAATGGTCGTGGCTTGAGCAGGGTACGGACCTTCGTGACGATGACGCCGTCCTGCGATGCCATAACGATCTCATCCCCGACCGAGAGCGTCCCATCATAGAGAATCACGTCCAGTGTTGTGCCAAGTCCCCGTTCCTCCTTCACTTCGAGGACAGTACCTGCGGCTGAGCCTCCTGCAGAAAAATGCAGGTCCTCAGTAAGATAGCGCTGGGCAAGCCCGATCAAAACCATCAGGAGATCCGGGACCCCCTCGCCGGTGAGGGAAGAGACCGGGACGATTGCAATATTCCTCTGGAAATCGCGGACGCGGTCAAACCGCTCTGAGGAAAATCCGAGATCGGATAATTTTCCGACGAGTTCATAGAGTTTATTCTCGAAGATAGTCCGGGACCGATCCCCCTGCTGCTCAAAGGTCTTCGAAAAAGGTTCATTTGCATGAGGTCGCCAGCCATGAATACGGTCGATCTTTGTCGCTGCGACAACGAAGGGCGTGCGATAGGTGCGAAGAATCTGGAGTGCTTCGATGGTCTGCGGCTGAAAACCTTCATTGATGTCCACAACGAGGATTGCCATTTCGGCAAGAGCCCCTCCGCGGGCCCGGAGGGTCGTAAACGCATGGTGTCCGGGCGTATCAATGAACAGGAGGCCCGGTACTTTGATGTCCAGCGCCCCAAGGCCTCCGCTCATCCGCCGGATTGCTTCGATGGGGACCATCGTCGCACCGATGTGCTGGGTGATCGCACCCTCTTCCGTGTCGACGACCGATGATCCCCGGATTCGGTCCAGAAGAGATGTTTTCCCATGATCCACGTGTCCAAGCACACAGACAATGGGGGTCCTGATCATCGGGCTATGAGCCATCCCATATTCAACCCCAGTGCTCCCGGTCCATACATTCCATCCATTCCCCGGATAGACAGGGAGGTCGGAAAGACTTTCAATACTGTACCCTGCCCCCTCTTTAATCCTCACCTTCCGGCGTAAAGTCATGAATGAACAGATCCTCAACCGTATCCATGACGCTGTACACTATTTCCGATGAAAGGATACCTTAATCTGAATTTAAAGCCTATGAGAAAGGGTATTTGCCAGGGTGGGGTAGTGGTTATCCTAGGGGACTGTGGATCCCTCGACCCGGGTTCGAATCTCGGCCCTG
>JAJRCL010000147.1 GCA_028679035.1 Methanomicrobiales archaeon
GCAGATTCCGTGCACTGGTGTTTTCCCTTGGAGCCAGATCGAGCGTTACGTCTTCCGCCAGAAACAGGATCTTAACACGTTGACCTTTGGGCAGCGGTGAAACTGCGTGGATCTATGTCCCCCCCGCATTGATGCTGACTTCTCCACCCCGGGATCCGGTGATTGTCCCGTCCAGAATATTCTCCACGCCGACGAACCGGGCGATTTTCGTCGTTGCAGGGGCATGGAATATTTCCCGGGGGGGGCCGACCTGCAGCATCTCGCCGTCCATGATAACGCTCATGCGGTTCGAGAGACGCTGCCCCTGGAGCATGTCGTGGGTGGAGAGCACGATAGTCATCCCGTGTTCGTGATTCAGCTGCACAATAATTTCCTCGATGGTTTCCACGGAAAGCGGATCCAGGTTTGCAGTCGGTTCATCCAGAAAGAGGATCTCCGGATCGGTGACGATTGCCCGGGCCAGCGCGACACGCTGGGCTTCGCCGCCAGACAGGGTCCGGGCTGCCCGCGATGCGTACGCTGAAAGACCAATTGCATCGAGCGCTTCGCGGACCCTTTTATCGATGTCCGCCCGATTCGCCCCGCGGTATTTCATCCCCATTGCGACATTGTCGTGCACGCTCCGGTTGAAAATAACCGGTTTCTGGGAGAGCATCGCCATCCTCCTGCGGAGATGAAATCGGGAGTCCCTTCCAAGCGTTTCTTCCCCGAAAATACGGAGAGTTCCTTTCGTGGGTGTTTCGATCAGGTCGATCAGGCGCAGCAGGGTACTCTTCCCGGAGCCGCTGGGGCCGATGATGCCGAATATTTCCTTTTCCTGCACGGAGAAGGTGATATCACGAAGGATTTCCTTATTTTCGTACAATTTGAAGAGATTGTTCGTCTCGATCGGGCTGTTCATGCTGATCAGGACACCCAGGTGTTTTTCAGTCCTGCCCCTGACTGGATCAGGTTCAGGCCGACGTTGACAATCACAGCCACGCCGAGGAGGATCATGCCGAGCGCGATCGCCAGTGCAAAATTACCCACTGACGTCTCCAGGGAGATAGCGGTGGTCAGTACCCGGGTATATCCACGGATATTCCCGCCCAGAATCATCGCTGCCCCGACTTCTGATATAGCCCTGCCGAACCCCAGGATCACTGCAGCCAGTATGGCAAACCTCGCTTCGTGAATGAGAGTCCATATCGACTGCAATTTCGTTGCACCGAGAGAGACGATGGTGTTACGCATCTCCCGGTCAATTCCGGACAGGGCGCTGAAAGTAAGGCCGATGATAAGGGGTATGACAAGAACCATCTGGCCGATAACCATTCCGAACCCGGTGTACAGGAGACTGAATCCCCCAAGAGGGCCCTGGTGGGAGAGCAGGAGAAAGAGGAGGAGGCCTGCGACAACGGTAGGAAGTGCGTAGAGCGTCTGGATGATATTAACCACTATCCGCTTTCCACGGAATTCGTTGTTATACAGAAATGCACCAAATGGGATGGATATGAGAGATGCAAGAAATGTGGCAGTAAGAGATATTTCCAGCGTCAGGGTCGTGATCTGAATTACTTCCGGGTTCAGGGTAACGATAAGATTGACTGCCTGGATAAATCCATCAATGATTTCATTTACCACAACCGTTCACCCCGATGAGAACCCATTATAGACACCCAGTCCTTTCCGATTACATCCTGATAGTCTGCGCAAATGACAGGAGGGGACGAACCAGAGATTGGGATTCGTCGCATATCCCGGTGAATGTTGTCAGCGCGAACCAGCAAGAATCGTGTGCCTCAAATAAATATGCATTTCGATTAATAAATCGGTAAAATTAAATAATTCTTTCCTATAAGTATTGCGCATGACCCCGAAAAAGTCATTAATTGCATTGCTTCTGTCAATCGTCATCTTTGCAGTGTTTTTCGCCGGGTGCGCAACCACACCTCCGGCAGGCAACCAGACTACCCAGACTACTGTTGTACCGACCACGGCCAATGTAACCGCAACACCGACACCGGTCGCGCATGCTCCGGATACACTCCTCATCGCAACGACCACAAGCCTGTACGATACCGGCCTTCTTGACCAGGTCCAGACTATATACCAGAACAAGACCGGTATCAAGCTGAAAATCACCTCGCAGGGAACAGGCATCGCCATCCAGATAGCTAGACGGGGAGACTGTGACCTCCTGCTTGTCCATTCACCCTCGCAGGAAAAGGCATTCGTTGATGGAGGGTTTGGGGTGAACCAGCGCTGCATCGCCTATAACTACTTCATGATCGTCGGACCGGCGAACGATCCTGCCGGTATCGCGAACCTGACACCGGAAGCTGCCTTCACCAAGATCCGGACGCTCGGGCTGAACAACACACCGGGGATCCATTTCGTCTCACGCGGGGATCAGTCGGGAACCCACACCGCGGAACAGGCCATCTGGAGAAACGCGAAGTTCAACTACACGACCCAGGTCTCCACGTCGGGTCCATGGTACCTCTCTGTCGGGAAGGGAATGGGGGAAACCCTTGTCCTGACCGGCCAACAGGGAGGGTATACCCTCACCGATGAAGGAACGTTCCTTGCGTTCAAGAGCCAGCTGAACCTGGTCCCCCTGATTACCCAGGGTGGGTCACTCCTGAACCGGTACAGCGCCATCGCCGTCAACCAGTCAGTGAATTCGAACGTCAACCTCCTTGAGGCAGACCGGTTTATCAACTGGCTGAATTCCGACGAAGGAAGACAGGTCATCGGCAATTACGGGAAGGACAAGTACGGAAAAGGACTCTTCACGCCGTTGAGTTCCGATGTCTGTTCCGTGGCACCCTTTAACTGCACCTGCACAGGGAATGCTACCCCGGCCTGACCGGATCCCCATCTCCCTTTTCTTAGTTGATTCAAGAATTCTCAGATTTCCTTAGTTCTCATCGCAGTTTGAGGCGATAGATCAATTTCTGTGCACTGTTTCAGGAAGTATCATATAGAGGGAAGGCAATTCCCACTCCGAGGGAGATACGATGAAAATCTTTGTTCGTGAACGACAGAAAGTCGGCAGTGGTGTGAAAGAACCCCGGTTCCGGATCGTGGCAATTATCCGGGCTCCCGGTGAACAAGATCTGAAGATCGAAGCGGTACATTTCCGCAAGATCGAGCTGGAACAGATTGCGGCAGAAATTAAGGCGGGAATTGTCTACCTCGAACCCATGCCGGAAGAAGAACAGGGCACAAAGAAGGGATAACGGTACTCCGTACTGAGTTCAAATTTTACCTTTTTCACCCGTTATCGCATTGTTTTACGTGGCGCTCTACATGGCAACGAACCTTTTAAATCGCCCGGCACCCACTTTCCTCTACCATGTGGAAAGCGCTCGATGTGGAGACCTGGCTGAACGGGCGATCGCGAAGTCTTGATGAGGCCCGCGTCACCGTGCAGGGTATCATTGAGAAAGTACAGTCCCGCGGGGATGCCGCCCTCCGGGAGCTTTCCCGCCATTACACGCTCACCGAGATCGCGGTTTCCGACGACGAACGGGAAGCCGCCTATGACGAGGTGGACGAGAGCATCGTGGAGAGCCTGATCGAGGCTGAGGCACGGATCGTCCGGTTCCACGAGCTCCAGCGCCCGCGGGACCTGTGGCTCGAGCAGGTCGAACCCGGGGTAATCCTTGGGGTGAAGACCACTCCCCTGCATCGTGTCGGTCTCTACGTCCCCGGTGGAAGAGCACCCTACCCCTCTTCTGCGCTCATGTGTGCGGTTCCCGCCCGTGTTGCCGGTGTACGGGAGATATGCGCCTGCTCCCCACCGCCGATAAGCCCGATGACCCTTGTCGCTCTGGATATCGC
>JAJRCL010000020.1 GCA_028679035.1 Methanomicrobiales archaeon
TCCGCGGCACGAATCCCGGTGAGTGCCAGAGCGATCGGAAGGGCATATGCCGTTTCCGGATACGCAAACGATCCCGTTAATTGTTCCAGGCGCCGCGCGATCGCCACATTCCCCTTGAGTTGTGCTTCCTCTGTGTCCTGCATTGCTCTCGCTCTCTCACTTTCTTGTACGGCGCTCTCTATAAAGTATCTCCGCCCGGTGCAGGGCGAGGAACCAATCGCGAATCTGTCACGTGAAGGGAACAGCCCGGAAAAGAATCAGGACAGATCCTGCCCAGACCAGGTAGGCGGCACAGAGGCTTCCCAGGAAGCTCCACCGGTTCATGCAGAGGTATAAGACGAAGAGAAAAGCGAGTGTGGGAACCGCAAAAGCAAACGATGCGAGGACGAGTTTCTGTGTCTCGCCCTGCGTTGTCTCGTAGCTGGTGAAAAGAAATGCAAGAGTCGTCGTTATCGGTGCCGCGGCAAGGATCCCGGCGTACGCCGGATGAACCGATCGCGTCAGATATGTCACTCCGGTAATGATCCCTCCGCCAACGAGGAACTTGAGTACCGGATACAGGTATTGCATGGGCGGATATCTCTCACTGCCCATATTTGAGGTGTTCGACGTTAACTTTTTTCCGTGCGACACATACGACGAAGAGGAATCAATACTGGGATGAGCTGGAACAGCAAGCCCGCACTCCCATAAGTATAAATAGTATTGGTGAAGGGTAATGGCGTGGGGTCAAACCGTATGGATACCTTTGAAATGACCGTTAAAAAAATGAAAGAGATGAAACCACAGGAAATGACGGAGCAGATGGAGAAGCTGAAAAGCATGTGCCTCTGCCCAGGCTGCCCGACGTACACCAACTGCGCGAGAAATGCCGGAGAATTGGTGTTCTGTGCGAATGGCAAATCATTCATGTGTATTCCGAACGAAGTGCAGTGCATTTGTCCGAACTGCCCGGTGACAAAGCAGCTCGGCTACAAATACAAGCAGTTCTGCACCCGGGGAGCAGAGAAAGCCCAGCGGTACGAGCACGCACTCTGGGGCACGAAGATGGTGTAAAAACCACCACCTTTCACTCCTTACCTCCTACCTCCTTTTCGTCAGCGAACAGCTGCAGATTATGCAGAGATTTCTCTCTTCTTCCCAGACGTGGCATCGCTGAAGATCCCACGTACTTATAGTATCGCAGGGTGAGGCAGGTACATGCGCCGGATTGTCGACTGGAACGAGCTCTGGAAAGCGATTCACGCAGGGTCACCCGGGCGGAGTGCGAAGGATCGGGACCCTGCTGCCATCTGGGATAAAAAGGCTGTCGCCTACCGGCGCGTCACCCGCGACGAGAAAAGGGCGACGGAGCAGGAACTCGCTATCCTAGATCTGCACCCCGGCGATACTGTTCTCGACGTGGGTGCTGGGACAGGAAGGCTTGCGGTACCCATTGCCGGCACCGTTACAGGGGTGACTGCACTCGATCCGTCGGGAGGAATGCTCTCCATCCTGCGGGAACGGATGACAGCAGATGGGCGGACCAATTACTCCACGGTTCAGCTGCGATGGGAAGATGTAGTGATCGGGAAGGATATCCAGCCCCACGATGTCGTCATCGCCGCCTATTCGCTCGGGTTTTACGATCTTGCTGCTGCCCTGCAGAAATTCGATACGGCTGCACGCCGATCTGTCTACCTGTTCTGGCATGCCGGTGAGTGGCGGGGCCACGCGGAGATGGATCTCTACCGGACGGTGCTCGGGGAAGAAGAGGCAATGCAGAAAGGATACCCGGATTATATCTATCCGTTGAATATTCTGCACGATGCGGGCATATTTCCCAATGTCCGGATTTTTCCCGCACAGTGGGACTCGGTCTATGACTCCATCGACGAGGCTGTCCAGACCTGGGTCTCCATGCACCAGCCGGATCTGAAGGATCTTACGCCGATCCGGGACTATTTCACGCGCGTCCTCCGGAAAAATCCGTCCGGCACCTATAGCGAGACGACGGTCCGGCCTACTGCGGTGATATGGTGGGTAAAAGGAGGCCAATAAAAGCCGCGCTTTTCATCGGGAAATGGACCGGTGTCGGGAGTTCGTATCCGCTTCGATCATCAACAAGAAAAGCCCTGTCGAGAGACGTTCATTCGATGGCGCAACAGGACATTGATCGAAGACCTCTTCATCTCGAACGATAAGCCCACAGATAAGAATGAGAGCTATGGATACGCGAGAACCGGTAGAACCAGAACAGCCCGCCCTGCATGTTCTGCACCTGGATGACGACCCGGTGTGGCGCGAACGTGCAGCCCATATACTCGCCAGGGAGGGCATACTCGCTGAATCCGGACCGGGGTTACCAGAACTGTGGAACCGTCTTGCCACAGGAATTTTCTCTATCGTTATCACCGAATGTGTAACCAGTGCTATTCGTGTGCAGGATCTTCTGGAGGGTCTCGCTCTCCGGGCAATCACTGTTCCGGTCGCCATTCTGTCCTCCCGGGAGGATCCATCCCTTGCGCTCGCCGCGACCGGGTTGGGCACGGTCTTCGTGATCCGGAAATCCGACGTCGACGGACCTGGCGAACGTCGTTTCGCTGCTGCGGTGCGAAGAGCCGGAGAACGGCATCGTGAGGCCGAAGAGATCCGGCGCAAGGCGGGCATCTATGAAGCAATCCTGCAGGCTGCACCTATGGGCATGTGCATCGTGCAGGATCACAAGGTCCTGTGGTGCAATATACGGATGCACCAGGTCCTTGGGTTTACAGATGGCGAACTATTCGGCATCGACACGGCTCACCTGATAGGAAGCGAAGCGGAACATTCGCGTATCGATTCGGGCCTGTTTGAACCCGGCCCGTCTGGCTGGGGAGCGGTGGAAGGCGACCTCCGCCGCAAGGATGGAACTATCGTACCGTGCCAGATTTTCGCCCGCCCGCTGAATCCGGACAAGCCGTCTGAAGGGCACATCATCATAGGGAGGGAGACGGGCGAATTTGAACAGATGAAACGCCTTCTCCATCTGAGCGAATCAAGGGTGAACGATCTTATCGACAATGCAAATAGTATCATCCTGCGGGTGGACCGGAAGGGTGTTATCCGGTTCATCAACCCGTACGGTGAGAAATTTTTTGGTTTCTCATCCGATGAACTCCTGGGAAAGCAGCTGCTGGATACGATCGTCCCGCACCGTTCCCGTTCCGGCCGGGACCTCGCCGGGATGATCCATGAAGTCCTGGAGAATCCTGATGACTTCGAGGTTAATGTTAACGAGAATATCAAAAAGAACGGCGAACGAGTGTGGATTGCCTGGACCAACAAGCCCATCATCGATGATAAGGGCACGATCACCGAGATCCTGTCTATCGGAAATGACATCAGTGACCGTAAAATCGATGTTGTAGATGCCGCCCTTGCGCTCGCACCGTGGAAAGCAGTGATACTGAAAGATACCGACATCGAGGGAACTGTATTTCAGGCAGTTTTCAACATCGCCCTGGAAATCTCCCGGGAAGGACGCGAGGGAAAGGCGGTCGGCACTACGTTCCTCGTCGGGGATGCAAAGAATGTTCTCGGGCATTCGCGCCAGTTGATCCTGAATCCCTTTGAAGGGCATCGCGCCGAGATCCGGGTCATCACCAATCCCGAGCTGCACGAGACCATCAAAGAGCTTTCCCAGCTGGACGGGGCATTTGTGATCAGCGGCCAGGGACTTGTCGAAGCGGCAGGGCGTTACATCACCATTGATACGAGTACCGCGTCGATTCCCAAGGGATTCGGCACGCGGCACGCTTCCGTTGCGGGGATCACCCAGATGACGAAAGCGGTCGGCATCGTAGTATCCCAGAGCGGCGGAAGGATCTCGATTTTCAAGAATGGCAGGCTCCTGCGGGTGTTCACACCGGCGGAGTGATGACGACTACCTGTCCATTAGGTTACAATCCACAATTTCATTTTATGATTATCAGATTTCCCTTTGGATCATTATGGAAATACCGGACATCATCAACGAAGAGGGATATTGAAAAAAATAACTATACTGTTATGGATTGAACATTGCATTCAGCTGATCCAGTGTGAAGCTGATCACCCCTATTCTCGTCGAAATTTCGCTTTTATCGAGTAGAAGGTAATCATGGAATTTTTTCACATCCGGGGCTTCATTGATGACATCCACAGCATCCTGGAATGTGTATTTTGCTGTCTTATATTCAAGGATCGCCTTTTTCACATCGTAGGATTCAGCCTGGACTCCCTGGTAGAACGACTCATATCCTTCGAGCATCAAGATTTTGTACGAAGCGATAGAGGTAAGGGCTTCAGTCTCGTTCTGCAATTTCGTGTCCTGTGATGAAACGTGACTGACATTATCCCTGATCGACTGAAACCGGGAAATGGTTCGTGGAATTACGGTCTCCCTTGCATAGTTCAGATCCGACTGCGAATCCCCGTTCAGGTTCAACTTGTCCAGCTTTTCCTGATAAGTGTCCCATTCGATGCGGATATTCCGCCATTCGGTCACTAGCTCAGACTCAACATCCTGCATATTTTCTGCGGGAACAGAGACGGGGGAAGGAGAAGGTGCAACCACGGTGGTATTCTCCACCTGATCCACCGTAGTAACAGATGCAGGAGGCGTAAGCACTGAAGACGGGGCAGGTGTAGGCGGGACCGTGGGAATTCCACCTGCCGTTGAACCCGATATCTGCGGCGTGAGCGAGATACAACCAGCGAACAGAATTGTGAAGACTACCATGACAGGAATAAGGAAGCGCTTCATGCAGGGTGAATAGCACATCCATATTAAATAGTTTTGCCCGCCCGGGGACCAGTTCATTCTAAGTGGCAATTCCGCTGTATATTTTTCAAAATCATAAATAAATTCCATATTTCTTTCTGAATGGTTAAACACAAGATTTTCACAAAGATTGGGTAAAAGATAACTTTTATCAGGTCTATACACAATCGTTTTGCAGACCTGTTTTTCGTTATTTTCCACAGAAAAACGCAGAAATTTTTAAATAGTTTGGGTGGAATTACCGCAGCGTGAAATGGGGGGATGTCCACAGACACCTGGTCTTTCGGTAGAAGGTAATGCACGAGTCTCTCGATCCAAAGAGAGAGATAGCACACCGTTCCGTCCAGGGTTACTCCAGCGCCATTAGGATGCCGATGGTTCCTTATGGAACTGAATCTCTGACAGACACCCATTCCAATGGACCCACTCATAAGGGCGGGCCCATAACGGACACCCACCGCCCGATGGGGTATTCGGGCCTAATGTATGGAGTTGAAAATGAACGACCTGCGAAAAAAGACTGATGAGAGCAGAACGCGGGGGGTATCCTTATCGGAAGGATGGGCATTTCTGTTCATAAGCCTCGTCCTCCTGGTTTTATTCGCCACACCTGCGATTGCTTCCCCTGTTCCACCGGGAACACTTGATCCGACGACTATCCCGAAATATGTGAACCAGTTGACCGGTCCACCCCCGGTGTGGATGAAGACGACGGGAAATCCCAACTATGATTACGTGATTTCCGTCGCCCCCCATAACCAGCAGCTCCTGCCACCGGGATTCCCTCAGACACCGATGATCGCGTATGGTGGACAGGCTAGGGATTCGGTGACCGGGAAACCTATCGGATTTATCCGGAATTCACCTGGTGCATCCTTTGAGATTACCACTGGGAAACCTATTAAGGTAAAGTGGGTAAATGACATCCCGGCTGATGTTAAAATGCCGTTCGCAGTGGATCCAACGCTTGACTGGGCAAACCCCAACGAAATGGCGACGCCAACGGCACCATTCACTGCTTTCCCGCCCGGGTATGACCAGGCACAGTCGCCGATACCGATTGTTCCCCACGTGCACGGCCTGGAAGTCCAGTCCACATCCGATGGAAACCCTGATGCATGGTTTACCAGCGATGGTAAACAGGGGATTGCATACAACACGGCCACACCTACTGATTCGAATGCCGCGATTTTCAGCTACCCGAACATCAACCTGCCGGCAACGATCTGGTACCATGACCACGCAATGGGCATGACCCGGCTGAATGTCATGGGCGGTCTCGCGGGATTCTATCTCGTGCGCCAGCCGGGCGACAAGGTTGCCCCCATGCTGCCCAGCGGGAAATATGAGGTGCCCCTTGCGATCCAGGACCGTATCTTCAACCCGGATGGAACATTGTTCTTCCCCTCTGTTGGGAATGCCCCGAATACCCACCCGTACTGGGTCCCCGAGTTCTTCGGGAATACCATCATGGTGAACGGTCTTGTCTGGCCGAACATGAATGTGGATCAGGGACAGTACCGCTTCCGCCTCCTTGACGGATCGAATGCCCGGTTCTACACGCTGAGCTTCGACAATGGTATGTCGTTCACGCAGATTGGCACCGATGGCGGGTACATCCGATCACCCGTTACTATGACCTCACTGACCATTGCTCCGGGTGAGCGGGCCGATGTCCTCGTTGATTTCTCTAAACTTGCCCCCGGCACCAAGGTCATCCTGAAGAACACCGCGAATGCGCCGTTCCCGGACGGAAGTGAAGACAATGCCGATCCCCAGACGACCGGCCAGATCATGCAGTTCACGGTGACGGATCACAAAGGATTCAAGGCAAAGAAACTGCCGGACAATCTGAACCCGTCACTCGCGGGCTCCTCCTGGCCGACGCTTCCTACGCCCACAAACAAGAGAACCCTCGTTCTCTACGAAATTATGGCCGATCCGACTGCACCAGGTGAACCAACGATGGTCACCCTTGAGGGTCAGCACTACCGTGCGGATGTCTCTGAAAAGCCCTTGCTCGGATCAACCGAGGAATGGACCATCGTTGACACAACCGGGGACACGCACCCGATCCACACGCACCTTGCCCAGTTCCAGCTGGTCAGCCGGCAGCAGTTTGATCCGCAATATCTGTCGGACTGGCTGGCTTTGAACCCGCAGGAAGCCGATGGAACATTCACCAATCCGACAGTACACCTGGATGTTACGTCGTACCTCACACCGGGAACTCTCCGGACTCCGGCATCCAATGAGTTAGCCTGGAAGGACACCATCCAGATGAACCCCGGAGAAGTGACGACCTTCCGTATCCGGTTTGCACCGATGGACGGCAGCGGGAACTATCCGTTTGATGCTACGGAAGGACCCGGCTATGTCTGGCACTGCCATATCATTGATCATGAAGACAATGAGATGATGCGGCCGTACATCGTCATTTAATGAAATTTCAACCCTTTTTTCTCGATTTATGAAAAAATTCCCGTTATGGAACATCGTAATATTTTCATTCCGGACGGTTCCCCGGTCAGTTCATCAACTCTCGGCATCCAACAGGACTTAGCGTGCTTAGAAAAACTGGAGTAATGGACTCGAAAAAGGAACCTGAAGCTAGGGGAAAAATACGTTCAGGAATGATGATTCATGGATTCGGGTCCACGTCGCTGAAAACATACCGTAAGCAGAAATCCTGCTGACGTGATTCACAAATCCGCAATCACCTCCTCTCTCTCAGATTATGAGCGGTGAGGGCACAGGATGGGGGTCCTATTTCAGAATTCCCGAATTTCAATGAGGACACCCCATTGTGACATTTCAATGTGATTTAATGAGCAACGCAATAATCAATGCACCCCCGATCAGCATGGATGTATCCGGAAAAGGAATGCTCTGTTTCACGGGAAGCGTCACAGGTACGGTATCCTGTACAAACTCTCCTTCTTTCACGAATCGAATAAATAAAGAATCCGCATAACCGCCCCCATGCACTGAAAAGGTCAGGGTGGCATGCTGAAGATTCATCGATTGCGGCAGTGTGACCGGGACCTGCAGTGTGGTCGGTATCCCCCGGGTTATTTGCGATGAAGGAATGAAAAGAGAACCTACAGAGATTCCTTCTGTTTCCGCAGGATAGTTGTGGGTAACCCGGACTTGGGAAGCGTCAGAAAGGTGTGATGTAACCCTGATTTCGAAAATTGCTTTCCGGTTTTCCGGTAATGCAACGACAGGGGTGGCATCAATGGCAACGGGCGGATTCATGGGCGCGTAGATTATCCCGATCCGGTTCCCGAGCGCTTCAGTAAACCATAAATTCCCATCGGGCGCGATGGCAATCGACAGGATCTCCCGCGGAACAACGGGGAGACCTGCAGGAACCTTGCAGCAGGGGGGCGGTATATAACCGGGTAATTCTGTGGTGGAGGAATAGGGAAGTTCAATTTCCTGGAGATGACGGGTATCCGTGTTCAGATACCCAATCTTATTTCCGATTCGTTCATTAACCCAGAAATTTCCTTCCCGGTCCTTTTTGAGGAAATATGGGGAAGAAGCCTCGCCATATTCAGGGAATGAAGTAACGAAGGGGACAATCTCCCAGGTTTTTGGATTAATCCGCAGAATCGAGTTCGACTCGGCATCAGTGACCCATATCATTCCCTTTGGATCGATCCCGACATCCCGTGGAAGAATTGCTAATGAATTGAGTGGATAATCCCGGAATTCGCCGGTATGCGGATTGAACCAGCCCACCTGGCGTACCCAACCCTGGGCAAACCAGATATTCCCTTCGGTATCGAAGTCAAACCCGGATGGCCCGGAGGATATGGTAGGTGGATAATATTCCCGTATGGTGAAATTTCCGGATAGCTCACCAATCCCTCCCCCGTAAAGTTCGGTGAACCAGAGCTTTCCTTCTGCATCAAACATCAGCTCGAATGGATAGGCATCCGGAGTCGGGATGGGAACGCTGCGAAAAGTACCATTCCGTGGATTAAAGACCCAGATCGCGTTGGAGACTGTCTCTCCAAACCAGATCATTCCATCCGGATCAACGACCATACTCCATATTTCACATCTCGTGGCATTATTGGGAATGGGAAATTCCCGGAATTCTTCACGGGAAGGATTGAAAACGACAATGCGGGGCGGGGTAGAAATCGCAAACCATATCGATCCTGTCGTATCCGTCGTTATCCCGAGAGGACGGGAATAATTCAGGGGGATTGGGATTTCACGAAACCCGCCAGTCCCCACGTCCTCAACAGCAGACAATCCGATGACGGGTACTATAATAGAAGAAAAACTGATGAACAGAATGAAAATAATCAAATTCTCACGATTCATGCGATCTGCTCCGAAAGCTTCCCCCGTTCCATCCGCATTACACGCTGTGCAAAAGATTCAAGTTCCGTTGTGCGTGACGCAAGTACGATGGTCTTTCCTTCCCGGTGAATTGTCGCAAAGATCTCCATAATCCCTGTTACTTTTTCTGGATCAAGGTCCCGGACGGGATCATCTGCCAGGATGATGGATGGATCATTAATCAGTGCTCGTGCGATTGAGGCCCGGATTCCTTCATCAGGGGAAAGACAGTCCGGACCGAGATCTTCCTTACCGGAAAGACCCACCAGCTGGAGAAGCCGGTGTGCTTTCTTATCGATATGGACCATCGTACCTGCAAAGACCGATGGAAACATGACATTTTCAAGCACGGTAAGGGTAGGAAGAAGGCCGGAAAACGAAAATATTAATGAAATTTCTGTCGCCCTGAGATGTGCACGCCGTGTGCCGGATAGGGTCCAGATATTCTGACCCTGCAACAGAATATTTCCTTCTGAAGGGGGTGTGAGCCCGCCCAGCATACCAAGGAGCGTGGATTTTCCTGAACCCTCCACACCCGTAATCAGGTCAAAATCCCCCTTCTTAATATCTAAATCGACCCCATCCACCGCAAGAACCTCTGTGGAACCGATGGTAAACCGTTTCACAAGCCCGGTCGCAACCATCACCGGTTTTCCCTCCAGATCTCGTCGTATGGATCAACGGCACTGCTCCACAGGGCCGGGTATAATCCTGCAGCTACGCCGATTACAATCGCAAGCAGGAGAGGAATCATGATAGAGACCGATATCCGGAAGAAGGAAGGCCACAGGAATGGCACCTCCAGTGAAAGAGCGATGAGATCCTGGTAACTGTACAGGATTAGGGAAGCCGCAGCGATACCGATTAGTCCCCCGGCAGCGGCGAGGAGAAGAGTCTCGGCAATGACAATGACAAATACGAAAATGGCGGATCCACCCATTGCGATAATCAATCCCAGTTCTCTTCTTCTTTCCAGTGCTGCATGGTATGCAATGATCCCGACGACGGGGAGACTGATGAGCACAAGTAATCCTGTAACAAGGTAAATCTGGTCAAGCGTATCTGAAAGTTGATCGGTTACGCGCGAGATGAGGGTGGAAGGGGTGATAACCCTGGTGCCGGGGACCTGGGCCTGAATGAGTGCTGCGACTAAGTTCGGTTCAGCCCCATGTCGCACTTTTACGAGAATGGAAGACACCTGCCCCTGCTGAAGATTGATCTGCTGGACTGCTTTCGAGCCGGATTCTTCAGCCATCTGATAGACGTCTTCGAGACGCATGAAAACGGACGTGTCGAGGCCCATCCCCGTTGGTTCAAGTCTTCCCGCGATGGTGAACGTATGTCCGTAAAACATCAACGGAGAACCAATGTCCCCGGAAATTCTGGCTCCTACGAAGATCTCGTCCTTTCCAAGGGGATGCCTGTCACCCGATGCAAGCCAGGGAATGATCGTAAAGTCACGATCAGGATCAAAACCGATTAACTGGACCGGGAGCGAACAGCAGGAAGCCTGGAGGGACGCAATATACAGCTGCGGGCAAACCTGTTCCACCCCGTCAATCTCTGCAATTTTTTCCAATTTTGAATCGGGAAATGCGAACGTGCTCGGGTGCCCCCGGAGGATCATGGTCTCACCCCGTGTATCATCTCCTTCAGGTACAACCAGCAGGTCGGATCCCATGCGGGAAATCCCGATATGCAGGCTCTCTGCGGTACCACCGAGAAGAGATACTGCTGAAAAGAGCGATGCAGCAATAAGCGTGAAGCAGATCAGTACTCCGAAACTCCGGAGCGGTTTTTTCCGGATACCTCTCCAGACTAGTTTTCCCAGGTTAACCCAGCGGTATTCTGCCATGCTGCTCCTCATGGTCCTTCCTTCGATTCCGAATTAACGAGCTCATATTTCCCCTCTCCGGATTGCCTCATACGGTTCAAGCATACTGCTCCGGTATGCCGGATAAAGAGAAGATACGCCACCGACAGTTATCGCGAGGAGAAGTGCCATTCCGGTAGCGACCAATAATTCTTCCGGGGACGGCCAGAGAAACGGGATCTGGAGTGAGGCAGCGATTAGATCCTGGAAGCTGAAAATAATCACAAACGAAGTGAAAATCCCGATCAAACCTCCGATTACGGCAAGACTGATAGATTCCAAAAATATGAGACGGAAAATGAATGGACGGGATGCTCCGAGGGCGCGGAGTACGCCGATATCCCTGCGCCGCTCACTTGCCACCATCGATGAGATTACAGCAATGAGGGGCAGGGCAATAAGCGTTACCGATATGGTAGCCAGGTAGAGGAGATGTGTCGTGGCCTCCAGCTGATCCGTGACCTTCATAATAAGATAGTTCGGGGCTATCACACGTACGTCCGGAATCGTTGCCTGGATGCGTGCAGCGACCTCTGATGGGTCTGAATCCGGATCAACCATGATCAGTACAGAGGAAATCTGGTTCGCCGGCAGGGATATCGCCTCTGCAGCCTTTGTACGGGATTCTTCAGCCATGACCGCGGCATCTTCCATTCTGAGGAAAACGGAGGAATCGAGTCCCATCCCTGTTGGTTCAAGCCTGCCCGCAATAGTGAATTCATGGCCGTAGAAGAGAAGGGTTTCCCCGACGTTGCCGATGATCCTGCTTCCGATGATAATCTCATCTTTCGCAAGAGGTCCCCCCAGCCGTGATTCCAGCCAGGGAGTGATGGTAAAATCACGTGCAGGGTCATACGCAATCAGCTGGACCGGGATCGAGCAGCAGGATGCACTCAGCGTCTGAATATATAACTGGGGTGCTGCCCGGTCCACTCCCTGTATCCGGGCCACTTCCTCAAGATGGGAGCTGTCAAATACGAAGGTTGAAGGTTGTCCCTTCAGGATTACTGCTTCCGCCGTTGCACTGTATTCCCTTGGAACTACGAGGAGATCCGCACCTATTCTGGATAATCCGGAGTGCAGGCTGTTGGTCGCTCCTCCTACCAGAAAATGTGCGGAGATCAGACTTCCGGCAATGAAAGCAAAGCACAGCATCGTAGCAATATTGCGGTAGGGACGGTTTCTCAGATTATTCCAGGTGAGAGATCCCAATCCGATTGACTTTCCCATCCCACTCATTGCTTTTTCCGCCGCCCTTTTTTGTCTGCATTATATCGGAAAGATTCCGGGAAGTACATTGTCGCGGGCATAGATTCGGTTTTTCTTCAGGATAATTCTCGTTCCCGGGAACGCATCACACGAAATGCTGTCAACACCGGATTCCTTCCGAACCCCGCATTCATGAGATGGATAGCCGGATATTTTTCAAAATCCACTCCCGGAAGGCAAAACGCGGATGCAGAAGCTTCTCACCCGGTGACCGTATAATTCGGGAGACGGTAGCTGCCGATGACTATGGTGACGTTGGTCCCATTTTTCACCAGGAGATCTCCATTATCAATAATAAACCACCCGACATCTTTTCCGGTACTTTTGGAAATTAACATCCCGATTTTGGGAATCATCCTGACCCAGAGCTTATTCCCCGACTCATCGACAATAAGGTGGAGGTCATTGGCAGTAAAGTCGGTTTTCATCGGTTTGTCGGTTTTATATTCGACAACGACGAGTGCCCCATCTCCTCCGCTTACCCTGGCCGTCGCCGATACGATAGACGGAGGTATCGAATCATACACAAAAAACGCTCCGGCTACCACTGCGATCAGAGCAACCAGAACAATAATAAAAATGGTGATTTTGGTTTTATTCAGCACAGCGATCTACCCTAGGCCGGTGGCGGAGGCACAGTCTGAATACCGGGTGGCGCAACATAGGGGTCAGCCCATGTGGGCGTCGCCGGATCAGTGCCCGGAATTCCGGTTGCTTCCATCAGTACCAAGGCACCGCCGGGATAAATACCATTGGTCGTTACCCGGTAGTCGTCGTGGTCATGGATCGGGAATATCTGCCGGAAGTTCGTTGCCCCGGGCGTGACGGGATTCAGCAGCAGGCCGGGGCCTGGATCGGTCCCAAGACGCGGTCCCTGGGGATCTGTTACACCATAGGTGGGATCCGCTGTGACGAGTACGTCATAGGTCTCCCCGGACCCGATCAGGATGGTGTACTTCTGGTACGAGTTCGTGAGGGGCCGTGCGTCCGTTCCCATTACCTTGAAATGCCAGCCATGCTGGTGCATCGGGTGTTCCTGGTAGCCCATGTTGATGTACCGGATCAGGAAGATATCACCGGACTGGATGTTAATGTAGGTATTATACCTGGGATCGCGATAGTCAGCCAGGTTTGTTGCGCCTGCCGGTGCATTCCAGGCAAAGTTGAATATCGTTTCAGGGAATGTGCGGCCGTTCACGAACCAGAGTTCGGGCTTCCAGTTCGGAGGGTAGAATGCCTTGCGCTTTCCCTGCTCGATGATTGCATGCCAGTTCGGGTCGATCTCACTCAGGAGGAAGGTATATTCCTTTCCTGCTGTGAAAACGTCGCTCTGGGTCGGTGCATTCGCCGCAGACAATGCATTATCTCCATATATCTGATTGAAAATTACCGCACCTGTTCCTCCGGTACGGGGCCGTATGATCAGAGCACCGTACATTCCCATCTGTACATGTTCTGCGGCAGCAACGTGGCAGTGGTACATATAGGTCCCCGGGTGTTCAGCACGGAAGTAATAGGTAAACTGCGTGGCGCTCTCCCGGGTCACTCCGGCCGGCAGTGGCGCTCCGACTCCCAGCGGGTAGGGGGCGAGGTTGAACTGGGACGTGATACCTCCGGCAGGGTTCAGATTGTTCGTCTTCATCAGTGGAGCATTCTGTGCAAGGTACCACTGTTGCGTGCCGGCTGTCGCTGCGTTGCCAACTGGAAGTGCATTCCATGCAGCATCCCGTGCCTTTGTTGTTGTCCCAAGACCCAAGTACCAGGTCTCATTCCAGAAGTAGCGCATCTGTTCAGAGAAATTCCCGGCTGATTCGGGGAATCCGTCATACTGCGCCTGGGCATGGATCCCATGGAGGTGAAGGCTGTGGTCATCCTGCACTGCCTGCCTTGCCTGGTAGAAGCCGCGGTTATGGACGGTGATATAAATATCATCACCTTCGGCGGCCTCGATGAACGGTGCAGGGAACTTTGCATTACCTACCCGTCCACCTTTCGGTGCAAGTGCTCCTGCAGGAACGGTCATCAGATTGGCAGGGATGTTGGGGTCGATGTCGGTAAATCCCCAGACATACAGGGGTTTTGGCCACCCTGCAATGAGGGTATTATCGCCCACCGCCGGAAATACTCCTGCAGCCGTGTTCACATACCCATCGGTCACATAGAGCTCGTAGTGGACCACTTTTCCACTGGGAGCGTGAAGTGCAGCACTTGCTGTCTGAAACAGACAGATTACAAGCAGTGCCGCAAAGAGCAATTTCCATCTGCTATGAATGTTCATACATACCTCCCTGTCAAACAGGCCTGCCTTCCCTCGTCCGGTGAATTGCCGGGTCAGTCGGTTTGACAGATGAGCTGGTAATATCACATTCAAATATAAAAATATTTCTTGCACCACCATGTTAGATCTCCGCAATGCGGCGGGGTATGTCAAGTCTGAAACAGGATCTCGTTCAAAAGTGTAAATGTGAATATAAATATTACCTAAATAATATTTCATGAATTCTACTTCAAATAATGGAGTTATGTCATTTATTTCCCTGCAGGACAAAATTCCGGTTCCGGCTTCGTCATACCTATCAATTTTCAATGGATTTACAGCAGGTCTTCCTGAGCTTAGGTGATTTCCACGAGAGTCCCTTTTTCCATCCGGAAAATCCGATCGGCAAAACTGGCAAGATCCGGATTATGGGATACGACAAGGATTGTCTTTCCCTGGGCGTTGACGGAACGGAAGAGATCCATGATCTCCTGTTCGGTATCAACATCAAGATCCCCCGTCGGTTCATCGGCAAGGAGGATCTCGGGATCATTCATGAGGGACCGTGCAATAGCTACCCGCTTCACCTCTCCCCCGGAGAGCTGGGAAGGATAGGAATCGAGTTTTTCCCCAAGACTGAAGGAGCGGAGCAGATCAACTGCCCGTGTATTTGCGGGATCTCCCTTTCTCCGGTGGAAAAGGACAGGGAGCAGCACGTTCTCGCGTGCGGTGAGTGTGGGGAGAAGTCCTGAGAACTGGAATACAAAACCGATCTTCTCTGCACGGATCTGTGAAAGCCGGTTATCCGGCATCTTCCAGATCTCCTCATCATCAATCCGGACGGTTCCGTCACTCGGGCGTGTCAGTCCCCCGAGCATGCTCAGGAGTGTCGATTTTCCACTGCCGCTCCGCCCGATGACGAGGACAAAATCACCTTTTGCAATAGTAAAATCCGCTTCGTTTACGGCGAGGAATTCCCCTGCACCATTCTGATATCGTTTTGAGATCTTTTCTGCACGTATCAAAGCTCACTCCTCCGGATTGCCTCATATGGATCCATGGTGCTGCTGCGATATGCCGGGTACAGGGATGCCGCCCCTCCAATTCCTACTGCAAGGAAAATTGCAACCGCTGCGTCACCGGCTATTGTCCACAAGGATGGCCAGAGGAATGGAACCTGCAGGGTCCCGGTAATCAGGGGTTCGAAAAGTGAGAGCAGGAGCCCGGATATTCCGATTCCGGCAAGCCCGCCAAGCGCCGCGAGAAGGAGCGATTCACTGAAGACGGCAGAGAATATAAATAATCGGGTCGCCCCCATCGCCCGGAGCAGGGCAAGCTCTCTTCGGCGTTCGTTTGCCACCATCGTGGAAATGAGGGCGATGAATGGAATAGAAACGAGGGTGACAGCAGCAGTAACCGCGGTGAGTACTTCAGTCGCGAGAGAAAGCTGGCTATTCACTTTCGTAGCAACGTGACTGACGGTAAAAGGGTAAGCACTGGGTACAGTCTCCCTGATTTTTTGAGCAACTGCCTCTTTATCGGCCCCCGGTTCGACCCGGACAAGCACCGCTGAGATCTGACCCTCACGAATACCGACGGGGGATACGGCTTTCCAACCTGATTCCTCAGACATTGTATACGCATCTTCCATTCGGATAAAGATGGATGCATCCATTCCCATACCGGAAGGATCGAGCCGGCCGGCGACCGTATACTCATGTCCATAGAATTTGAGGATTGTTCCGACAGGGCCGATAATGCCAAAGCCCACAATACATTCGTCCTTCCCGAGAGGCCTCCCAAGCTCCGATTCCAGCCAGGACTGTATGGTAAAATCATTTTCCGGATCGATCCCTATAAGCTGGAGATCGGTGGCACAGCAGCCCTGGTTCTGGAGTGTCCCGATGTAGAGCTGGGGTGAAGCAACCGCGATGCCCGGAATACTTTTGACGCGGGAAAGAACCGAATCCTGGAAGGCAAATGTGGTTGGTTTTCCCGTGAGCAGAACGGATTGTCCTTTTATCACATAGTCCTGCGGAAGAATGAGGATATCAGCTCCCAGCCGGTCCATACCAACCTGTACGCTGTTCTGGGCGCCTCCAACAAGAAACGATGTGGAAAGAAGTGTTCCGGTCACCACAACAAAGCACAATATTGTTGCTATATTACGGAATGGCCTCCTTTGCAGGCTTCGAATAACGAGTCTCAGGAAACCGAGGGAGTGCAAGGGCCCCTCACTTCCGGTGGTAGTACAGTACTATACCTGCCACCACAATGATGCCGAGGCTGATGAGGGTTATTGTCGGCTGGGTCATCGTCCGGCAGGTGTGGTCTGCCTTTGCACACATCCCGATGATCGAGACCGGGAATGCGATTGCCAGAGCGCCGAGAGCTATTCCCATGAACCCCAGCATACGGCGAGCTTCACTGGATTTTGTTATGCCGAGAACGACACCGGTCACCATGACGAGTGCTCCAACACCGATTTCGGCACGTGCGGTATACCCGCAGGGCATTGGGAGCTGTTTACCGGTTACGGTCTGAACAAAATCTCCATGAACTTCGCAGACAGGGGCAAAGGTCCATGGTGCTGCAAGAAGTGCGACTCCAAGTACACAGAGCAATACTGATGGAGTGATGTTTTTCATACCCTCCTAAAGTCTTGGCAAGATAATATATTTTTCCTATCCGGGCACTTTCTGCATCCATTATGAAATACGGACGCAGATTTACGCAAAAAAATGATACAAATTATATAGTTTTTTCAGAAAAAAATCATAGGGAATTGGTATCGTGGCAGAGACTCATGGCATATCTAAGAATTCTGGAACAATAAATTAATATATGAATTTACATAAATAATTTGAACCTTATTCTATTATTAATACTTATGGATAGCTCTGCTGAAAAATTCATCCCTGTTTTCTTAATTATCTTCTGAACCAATGATTTTATATAGTATAGGCACCATGACAGCCGTGTCGATATGTCTGTGGCCCTAATCAAACCAGCAATTAAGATCCGGACATGCATACCAAAGGAAATCCTCCTCCTTCTGTTTATTGCCTTTTTTTTATCGATCTTCGCCATTTATTCTGCCGCAGCAGCAGATAACCAGACTGTGACAAATCCGGTATCTCCGCCCGTCGCTGCATTCAGTTCCAATATCACTGGAGGCACCGCGCCGGTTGCGGTCCAGTTCACGGACCAGTCCTCCGGTACAAACATCACCCGATCCTGGAATTTCGGGGACAACATAACATCTACCCGGCGAAACCCCGTACATACCTTCGCCTTACCTGGGATGTATACAGTCCGACTGACCGTCACAAATGCCGGAGGAACAGCTAGTGCCCAAACGGATATTCATGTGGATCCGGTCGATCCCTCACCGTCTCAGACACCCACTGCCCCGCCCATTCCCATGGCCGCATTCTCAATAAATGCCAGCAGTGGTCCTGCACCTCTTGTTGTTCGTTTCACCGATGCATCAGAGGGAGATAACCTGACCTATCATTGGGATTTCGGAGATGCCGGGACCTCGGTCACAGAATCCCCTGTCCATGGTTATGCAGCAGAAGGTGACTACACGGCAGAACTGACCGTAAGCAATACCGGTGGCGCGAATACGTCCCATGTCCATATACAGGTTCTTGCTCCTCGAACGACGGGAACAATCACTGCTGGTTTTTTTGCGAATCGTACTGCAGGAAAGGTTCCTCTGCCCGTACAATTTTCAGATGCATCAACCGTGGATAATCCTGCCAGTTATTGGGACTTTGGCGATGGAGCAACATCCACGGAACAAAATACGGTACACGTATACAGAGAGTCCGGGACATTTACCGTCTGCCACAGGATCACCGTTGGCGGGGACTCTGTCTGGTTAAACCGGAGTGCGTATATTGCGGTAGCCGGGGACGAAATTGTTGCTAATTTCACTGCAGATCCGGTTTCCGGGTTGCCACCTCTCTCCGTCCAGTTTACCGATATCTCCCGGGGAACGAACCTTACGTATTTCTGGGACTTCGGTGATGGCAATATCTCTTACCACCAGGATCCCCTTCACACCTATGATACCCTGGGATCGTACACCGTTTCGCACCGTGTTGTGGGTACAGAAGGTTTGGATTGGGAAAATCAGACTGATTTGATTGTTGTTTCCGATACTGAAACAGAGGCAGTATTTATTGCGAATCCGGCATATGGATTTGCTCCACTCAACGTCCAATTCACGGACCTTTCTGAGGTACCGGACGCACGGAGCTGGTTATGGGACTTCGGTGATGGAACATCGAGTACACTCCAGAATCCTTCCCATACCTACGTTGAAGCCGGTTACTATTCAGTGACACTCACCATCAAAACATCAAACGGCGAAAATTCCGTGACCAGGTGGAATGAGATAAATGCCCTTGCAAACTGGTGGAATGGTCCAGTTGAAGGAGATCGCTCATTCCTTGAATGGACACCTTCAGCGATGCCGGAAGGATGGGCATTTGATTATGAAATTCCAACCGGGAATTTCCCGTCTGATATCCCCACGGAACTCCCTGCGGCGAAAACAGTATCGAACACGGTCTCCACCACAGGAATTCAGTTCACAATGGGCGTCGACGGCAGGCGGGAAGCACGCATCGACCGGGCGATGGTGCAGGATACGGGGGGCGTCGTGATGGTCGAGGAGAGCGGAATTTTCTTCACCTATCCTGGTTTTGGTATCTGGATGACTGCTGAATCTCCATCGGTGGAAAATGACATCATCAGTGCCGTGCCTCAGGGGTATCGTATTATAGGTGATCCTCTGGCGGCCGATCTCTCCTTAGGGAGGGTAAATACCTCGTATGAGGCCGTTCTTGCAGATCTCCCCGAACAACTGGGCATGGATGCGACCATCAAGGAAGGAGTAGACACGGCCAGTCTGGGTAAATTCAACATGGCGCTTCGGAATCAGGCGCTTGAAGTGAAAGACGTTGCCTTCGTTGTCCATTACACCAAAACAAATATGACCCTCCGTGATGCGTCCGTCACTATGGAAATCCCTTCTGCATGGGTGCAGACTCATGGCGGTGAAGGGCTGATACGGATGATCCGCATCAGTGACGAGGGAGATGTCCAGGTGCTGGGAACGCAGGTGATTCCGTACGGGGAAGCACTGCGATTTACGGGAACCTCTCCGAAAGGTCTCTCCCATTTTGGGTTGGTAGCAGTCGGGGAGCTTTCGACGGTCCCTTCTTCTCACCGTGCATCTCCAGATACTACAGCGTCCGATGCAGCTTCCGGCGAGTATGCACCAGACAGTTATAGCGCTGCCGGCACTCGGCCTGCCGTACCGTCAGCCCAGTTTATCCCGTCTCTTCCCGAATTTGGTATGCCGGATATATCTGGATTCATCAAGGATTTCCTGAACTCCTTCCTGCACATCGGGGTCATCCTTGTTGGCGCCGTGGCAGTACTGCTCTTTATCCGCCGCATCCGGAAGAAAGGGTCAGATGACATCCTCCTTAACTGGCACAGTGAATTTAAGGACGATGGGACAAGGCCGAAAAAACTCTAGCCGATATTTTTCCGTCTCGTTTTCGCCTGGATTTCCGTCATCCCCGATAGGATTGATCCGTCCGTTTGTACAGACCCGGCTGTGCCGCTCCCTGCCATACCGGCAGCCAAAAGGAGACCATGGTGCAGCATATATTATTAACAGGAAAAAGGGTGAGATGCATAGGGTAGTATAATTCAAAAGGGGTTTGAAA
>JAJRCL010000148.1 GCA_028679035.1 Methanomicrobiales archaeon
TCGGCACAATGTTCCCGGATCACCCGGAAAAGGAGATCCGCATCAACGTCAGCAGCACTTCCTGCCCGGCGGACCGCTTCATAGATGGGAACCGTTCCCACCGGGACGCCGAGAGCAAGGACCCGTTTGCGGATCCCGGCAAGATCACCCGCGGTCGAAAGGTCCATGAGGGCATCAGCATGGTGTGCCACCGCGGCCTTCGCTTTCTCGATCTCCAGGTCCTCATCGCACATGGTCCCTGAAGTCCCTACATTCACGTTGACCTTGACCCGGCACCCGTCGCCGATAGGTACCAACCGGGGTGCGTGGCGGGGATTTGACGCGATTGTCACCCTCCCCTGGGCGATGGACCAGGCAAGACGGCCAGGATCAATTTCCTCGTCTTTCGCCGCCATGGCGACAATGTCCGGTATCCTGCCTTTCCTGCACTCCCGGATCAAGGTATGCATAACACACATCTATCCCCAGTCCTTATTATGATACATGCCATCCGTCCACTGGATCCCGGGTGCCGACGCCGGCGCAAACGCGTTTGTCTATAAATCCACCCTGATCGACGCCGGAGTCCTCCCGATGGCCCTCACCCCGTACCGCACGGACATCGCGACCATCGTTCTTACCCATTGCCACTATGACCACACCGCCCGGTTAGCGGAGATCCAGCGGATGTGCCGCGCCCGGATATGCACCCATCCGCTCGATGCACCGGGCGTTACTGACGACCTCCGCTCGGTCGCGATTCATTTTGGAGCCCGCCCTCCTGCTGTTGTTCCCGACTGCCAGGTCCGGGAGGGAGACTGCGTCGATGGTCTGACGGTCCTGCACACCCCGGGGCACACGCCGGGGAGTATCTGCCTGTTCGATCCTGCGGAGGGCATCCTGTTTTCCGGCGATACGGTCTTTACCCACGGATCGTTCGGCAGGTACGATCTTCCCGGTGGCGACCGTCAGGCACTCCTCGCATCCCTGCGACGGCTGAGCACTCTCGATGTACAGGCAATCTATCCCGGGCATGGGGAACCGGTCGAAAAAAATGCCTGCCGGCATATCGCCGCAGCACTCGACGCGATGCAGAGCATCTATGCGTAAAGGCATATACTGCCTCATCTTCCGGAACCGTGCATGCCGGATAGCGATCGGGGCACTCGGTGAACGGGAATTCGAGCCGGGGTGGCACTGCTATACCGGTTCTGCCCGGGGTCCGGGAGGGCTCCTGCGTGTCGCACGGCATACGGGCTTAAAGAAACGGGGAGGTCCCCGGCACTGGCATGTGGACCACCTCCTCCTCAACCCGGCATTTACCCTGGTACGCACGGTCTGTGCCGTTACCGGTGAAGACCAGGAATGCACACTCGCCGGTATGCTCCCCGGGACCCGGGTTCCCGGCGTTGGATCGAGCGACTGCCATTGTGGATCCCACCTGATCCATTCTCCGGCAGATCCGACGGACGATGTGCAAGCCATTTTCCGGGAGCTCGGGCTTTCACCGGTTATCACAACAATCAAGAGCACGAAGAACCAGTAACGAATATGACCGTCCTGGGAATTTCCGGGAGCATGCGAAAAGATGGGAACACCGCCCATCTCGTCCGTGGAATACTGGAACGCTGCAAGGCGGAAGGTATCGATACGGAATACATCACGCTTGCGGGAAAACAGATACGTCCCTGTATCGGATGTGAGAAGTGCGCAACAGAAAATTGGTGTGCCATCGAGAAAGATGACTGGGGAGATATCGCCGAACAGATGCTGGCCTGCGACGTGCTGGTCATGGGTTCCCCCACCTACTATTATGACGTCTCGGGCCAGCTGAAGAACTTAATCGACCGCACCTATTCCCTGTTCCATGACCGTCAGCTCGCCGGGCGCAGTGCCGTGGGCGTGGCGGTGCATGCCTCCAGCGGAAATACTAGGGCCTTGCAGACGATGGAAGGATTTTTTAGTGCACACGAGTTCTCGTACCTGGGGAGCGTCCTTGGTAAGGGCGCCGGTGCGGGCGAAGTCATGGACGACCCCCTTGCCCTGACCCAGTCAGAAAAAATTGCGGACGTGATCATCCGCCTTCTGCACCCTTCAGATTAACGTGTACAGTGTCGTACGCTGGCGCAGCGGGCGGCCCAGGTCTGCGGCGATCCGGTGCATCTCCCCGGGGTCGAGGTAATCGGTATCGGTTGCCCCCGCCCCCTTGGATATGCTTTCTTCATACATTGTTCCCCCCAGGTCGTCCGCTCCTGCGAGAAGGCAGAGCTGCGCCATCTTCCTCCCGAGCTTTACCCAGGAGGACTGGATATGATCGACGTTATCCAGAAACATCCGTGCCACCGCGTAGAGAAGGATGTCCTCCCGGCCGGTCGCCCCTGCGGTTGCGGCATTCCGCAGAAACAGGGGGGTGTTCATGTGGACAAACGAGAGTGGGACGAATTCAGTGAACATACCGGTGTCCTCCTGGATCCGGCGAATTATTGCGAGGTGTTCCACGCGTTCCTCGATGCTTTCACCCGACCCGTACATGATCGTCGCGGTCGTGTGGATCCCGAGGGCGTGCGCTTCCCGTATGATCTCCTCCCAGGTCGCGGTATCGATTTTCCCCGGGCAAATGCGCTCCCGGACAGAATCGACAAGAATTTCAGCCGCGGTCCCGCACATCGAACCCAGACCGGCAGCTTTCATGCGTTCAAGCATCTCCCGGGTAGTCCAGCCGCTCTTTCGTGCACCATAGGCAACTTCCATCGGGTTGCTCGCATGGATATGGATTCCAGGCGCCTCGGATCGGATGACTGCCAGGATGTCCACGTAGGATTCCCCGGTGAATGCAGGATGCAGACCGCTGACCGTGCAGATCTCTGTCACATTACGATCCCGTGCCTGAGCCACCTTCCGGCGGACAGCGGTTTCGTCATGAAGGAAAGAATCGGGGTCGGACTCCCTGCGCGAAAA
>JAJRCL010000021.1 GCA_028679035.1 Methanomicrobiales archaeon
AAACCATTTTTTTCCAGCACCCGAATCGAGGCTGTGAGGTGTGAAAAAGTAGTCGCTTCGATCTGTTCAACCTCAGGGTCCTGGAACGCCCACTCCGTGAGTGTGTGCACTGCTTCGGTTCCGTACCCTCTTCCCTGATATTCCGGGAGAACTGCATACCCCAATACGAGAGACTGGTCCTGGCGTATGAACCCGCCGGTCCCGATAAGAACCCGCCACTCATCCGGCTTCGTTCCCCGGCTGATCCAGAAAAAGTCCCAGATCAGAGGCTCCGGAGACGTAGCGAAGAGAATATGCTGCTGGAGTACTTCTGTGGTTATACCCTCCGGAGGCCAGGACGGGGGAATGATGGCTGCAAGCTCAGTTCCCAGCTGTTCCAGGTCCCAGAGTTCGAGGGTAAGTAAATCGAGTGTTGCCGGCACGAGGTCCAGATGTGGAGTGCTGAGAATCCGGTTCTCCATTGTGCAGGCATCTTCCGGACAGAATATAAGCTCATCGTTGCCGGATCGGTGTCATTCATCGGACCCGGATAAAACAGATTAGTTATCCAAAAACCCGTCTGATGCTCTCCCGGTCGCTTTTAGTACGGGCTGTATCATTTCCTGCAGAGTCTGTCTTTTTCCCGGATACGAGACGCCGCCATAACCGGCGAGGCAGGCTGTCCTTTCGTTCCTTTACGACGTGGGTCAGCGTGGAGAGCTGGTCGCACTGCCGGTCCATCTGGCTGCGGAGCCACGTGATCTCCGAATTCTTTTCTTTCAGCTGTCCGTGGAGTAATTCGACCTCGAATGCCGAATGTTTTGCATCTGCCTTTGCATTCTCCCGCTGGAGAAGACAGTAAGAGTCCTTGCAGGTCTCCTCGCACTTTCCGGACGCGGCTGTTTTCTCAGCCTCGCGATACTTCTGCTGCTGCACAATGTAGGTATAGGCATCATACGAAGTGCGGGCGCCAATTGCAGCGGCGTCCACGGGACCCTGGAAGTGTGCTCTCAGCAGGGAATCCGCTGCAACATCAAGGGTTGGGATTGAAATGTCATGGGAAATATCCGCTCGCGCTACCATTGACGTATTTTTTGGCAAGAAAGCTATACCTACTTTCTGTTCTTTGATCTGTTCCGAAGGAGACCATTTCACCGGCATTTTCCCGGGAGATCTCGCCGTATTGTTGGGCAAACCGGCAGATTATTCCGGACGCACATTTTTTATTGGCTGTTCCGCCAATGATCCCCTTGGTTCCTGCAGCAGCATAATCCGGCTCTGCAAGCAGGCCTCTATCTCGTTTTTCATTGCATTCATATACTCCATGGATCGTTTCCATTCGGTAATGTCCAGGATCGATTCCGCATAGCCGATGGTATTTCCTGCTGAATCGAGCATTGCGCATGCTCTTTCATGAAAATACATTCCCTTGTCCGGTGTGCATCCGGGGACAAACCAGTCGAGAATAATGGTGTCACCATATTTGTTTATTCCAGGGTAGATCCTGCGCATCGTATCGAGAGGTTCATTCACGATATCGATCAGGGGATGCTGCACTCCGTGGAATGGCAGCAAAGCGTCCCGGTAGCCGGACGTTCCGATGACATTTTCCCGGGAAATTCCGGTGAATGATTCCATGGCCCTGTTCCAGAGAAATACCTTTTTTTCGAGGTCAATTGCGAATGTTGGAACCGGTATGATTTCAAAGCTCTGTTCCATACGTTCCGGATCCAGATGTGAAGAAGGAATCTCAAAAGTTATCTCTGATCCAAGAAGGATCCCGTCGGGATCTTTGATATCACGAACCGAGAATGTGACCGGTATAACGGTTCCATTCCGGCACCGGATCGTTCCATCACACGTCCTGCCCGATTCTTCGGGCGCATCATCTGCTTCCCCAGGTGATCCGGTCAGATCGGCAATATCTATTCCGATGTACGTGTCAGCCGGGTTACCTACGAGGTGAAGTTCATCATTGTGACCGGAAATGGTCAGAAAAACCCTGTTGACATGCAGTGTCCGGCCACTGGGATCCATGAAGATCATTCCCTTCAGAGCTTGGGGTTGTTGAAAATTGTTGACAAGGATTTCCTTTACTGCTGCGGGACATTCACTGCGGTCGATCAGAAGTGCGATTCCATGAAAGGGGAAATTGGGATCATTTTTTATGACCGCAATGTGGATCTCCGCATCAAATATACTGCCATCCATTTTACTCGCCTTCGCTATACCGTCAAATCTTCCCGTCTGCTGGAGTGAACAGGTAAGCTGGCGGATATTACTGCCGGGATCGTGCCGTGCGATGAACTGTTCAAGACACCTCCCAACCGCGTCAGTCTCATCGTGGCACCCAAACATCCGCAGAAAAGATCCATTTGCATAGATAATCCGCGCCACAATGTCAAAAATGACGAGTGCCTGCGTAGATGCATCAATTGAGCATTTCTTGATGAGGATCTCTTTTTCCCGTTCTCTCAGCGGAGTGATGTCCCTTCCCACACTCTGGATCTCGGAAAGTGTTCCCGATGGATCTGTGAGCAATTTGTTTTTCCATTGAATCCAGCGGATGTCCCCATTTTCAAGCATGACGCATTGTTCAAAGATATCGCACTGGTACAGGAGAATATCTGACGATTGGGATTCCGGAATAGCGGAAGGAGCTGCCTGTCGCGGAAAATATTTTGAACCGATTATTTCATGGGATTTCTTCTTAAAAAACCGTAAAAATTCGGTATTCACAAACGTGATAGTGCCATCGGGCATTCTCCGGCAGATAAAATCGTTCTGATCTTCAACCACGGCGCGATAACGGGCCTCGCTCTGCAGCAGCTGTTGTTCGTAGTTCTTCTGTTCAGATATATTTTCAATCAGGAGTGTATACCCCTCATCTGCATCATCGAATCGGGTCGGTAAGCACCGGACCCGGAAATAATGGGTTTGATCTGCGTCAATGTACTCGATTTCGGCAGTAATTTTCTGAAGGGGAGACCTGAGGACATCTGATCGGTTCAATGCACGAAACAGTGCGACTGGTACTTCGGTAATGTATTTGCCCTCAACCGCTTCGCGTTCCATGCCGAAAAACTGTAAAAGGGATTCATTCACCTTCAGAATCTTCATCCGCGTGTCAAGAACGATGATAAATTCCGATGCATAGTCGAGCAGCACATGGGGAGGAACCCGCTTGGCTAGGGTATAAACTCTCGATGTTCCGATCAATCTTCTTTCTGCGATCCCTGATGATCGTAATATCTCCAGATATTTTGCTGCGGAATTCCTGTTTCCCTTCAAATGACGTGCTATATCTGACGTCGTGAGGCCTTTTGGATGTTGCTGAAGGAGCCTTTCAACTGTCGAAAGAATCTGCTTTTCCTCTTTCCCTGCCGACATAGGTATAGGTACGGACGATATTCCTGCAGATAAATCATAAACTTCCGGTTTTATTAGAATAATGTGGAATCGGTGTGGTTTTCCGATTCATAAGGAGAATTGATATATTTTAATACAGCAATAGATGTGCATACTAGCACGCAGATGGCGGCGTTCGTTGGGATGGTGCACTGACGTTCAAGAAACCAGATGCCGGCGGTGGCGAAGAGATCGTCCGGGTAAAACTCCCGCAGAAGAGGAACCGGGAAATGTTCGGATGTGCCGAACTCATGATGGGCGCCAATCACATCAAGATCAAGGGATTTGACGGCGTTACCCGCCTGGGGAGAATTAAGGGGAAAATTAAAAAGAAGGTCTGGATCCGGGAAGGAGACATCCTGATCATCATCCCATGGTCATTCCAGGACGAAAAATGCGATATCGTGTATCGCTATACCGGTCCCCAGGTGGAATGGCTGAAGCGCAATAAATATCTTTGATCTTTTTTTATCCCAGGTAATTTCCCACAAAAGGTGTATCTCGTATCTGCCTGGATCGGCAGGTTACGGGTGATAACCGGTTCGTACCATTGTATAGGAGAAAAGAAAGGGAAAGGGAGTAAAAATTTATAGGCTCAGGATTTCGATGTTAAATTTCTTGATGACAATCTTGTCGATATCGCTTGCAGTTTGATAGGTGTTGAGACCTGTCTCCGACATTTTCA
>JAJRCL010000022.1 GCA_028679035.1 Methanomicrobiales archaeon
CCGCTGAACAGTGTGCTGTAGGCGGGATCATTCACCCCGATCCTGTACATCCCGTCCTGCAGGTGGATGCCGCTCTGAGCTGCGAAAGCAGAAGCCAGTACCAGGATGATGAAGAGCAGGACTGCGGGAGGGAGAACATTCCTGCTCATCGACCTGAGGTTGCGCAGCACTTCCCATTTGGCAACTGTCAGGATTGAGGTAAAATATCCCATAATATCCTTATATGTCTAAAATTTATGGTTATTCTCATATAAAAACATATATAAAATAGTTATACAAAATAATGGTTACCACCATGATCTCTGCGGCGGACCTGCAGAAAACCTACCATGGGTTCTGCGCACTGGACGGAGTCAGCCTGACCATCGGGAAAGGGACGATTTTTGGGGTGATCGGTCACAACGGTGCAGGAAAGACCACACTCCTCAAAATACTCACCGGGCTTATTACCCCGACCAGCGGGACCCTCACGGTGAACGGGATTGACGCCGTGGAGAATGCGCAGGAACTGAAAAAAATTCTCGGGTACCTTCCCGAAGAATCCCGGCTGTACGACTCCATGACGGCTCATGCCTATCTCTCCTTCTTCGGCGAGATCTACGGGTTGGACCGGGCCCGGATCCGTTACCGTACCGATCTCCTTCTCGGATCCCTGTCCCTCGAACCAGACGGAAAAAAGCTCGGGGAACTCTCGAAAGGGATGCGACGAAAGGTCGCCATCGCACGTTCGCTGCTGCACGACCCCGAGCTGCTGGTTTATGATGAGGCAACATCCGGGCTCGACCCGATGACCTCCCGGTATATCGCCGGATACCTCGGCGAGCTGCGTCGGCAGGGTAAGACCATCGTCCTTTCCGCGCACAACCTCTACCAGGTCGAGCAGATCTGTGACCGGGTATTGATCCTCCGTCGGGGAAAGGCCGTTGCCTGCGGGACGATGAAAGAGCTGCGGGATCTCTTCGGTTCCATCACCTATACCATCTGGTTTTCCCCCGGTGAGAAGGCATGGGAGGGACCGGGCGAGTGCATCCGGGAGGGATCGTTCTGCCACGTCGATGCGGACAATGTCAGTGCGATGAACCGGATCACCGCCGAAGTGACGAAGAGCGGGGGTGTTGTGGACCGGATCGAATCCCATTCTCCCACGCTCGAAGAGATGCTGGTGATTGTCGGGAAGTAAACAGGAACGACCGCCTTCATCCCGGAACCGGAGAACGGACACGATCTTCCCAATACCCGTCATCGCTTCATGCAGTTGTTCCGGAAGTACCCTGTCCATCCGGTACACATCGGGAAAAAAAGGATTTCACAAAAAAAATTATTGTGGATATTCAGAAAGGAAAAAGCGTATCACGGGCTTGAAGGGATTTGAACCCTTGGCCGTCGGATTAAGAGTCCGACGCTCTACCTGACTAAGCTACAAGCCCAGATGACCTAAGAACTTGGAAGATTTTTCCTCATATATCTTTCGGAATTCCTTAATACGAAGCGAAGCTAGATTTGATACAGAATGGCAGAGGCGGGAACCGGCGCATCGAAAGGGAGAATCGATTACATCGTGCTCGGGTGCGGAAGCACCGGCTACCATGTAGTAGAAGAACTCTCCAAGGAAACAGAACAGATCCTGATTATTGACCATGACAAAAAACGGGTCGAGGATCTGCGCGTCCAGAAGTATAACGCGATCATGCGGGATCTGAAGGATCCGCTCCTTTTCGACGGAATTCCAGTACCCGACGTTGCTTTCGTTCTCTCCAATGACAAAGATGCAAACCTCGCAGCCGTAAAAACCCTGAAGCTGGTCCACCCGGCAGTCCATGTGATCGCCCGTGCGATGGATCCGGTCTCCACCGGCCTTCTCCAGGAAGCCGGTGCGGATCTGGTCATCTATCCGCAGGAGTTCATCGCCAAGACGGCGATTCATCACATCAAAATGCTGCATTCGTCCCGGCTTGCCCGCCGCCTCTTTGATCTGCTTGCCGGTTGGGAAGGGACGCTCGGGATCATCGCCCATAACAACCCTGACCCGGATTCGATTTCGAGTGCAATTGCACTCGCTGCAATCGCGGCCGAAGCAAGCGGAAAAAAACTTTCCTCCCGTATCCTGTTCGGAGGAAACATCGGGCACCAGGAAAACAAGGCCTTTGTCAACATGCTCGATATCAAGATGGAGCGGATTACCCCCCAGATTCTCCACGAATGTTCTTACCTCGCCCTGGTTGATTCCTCCGCACCCGGGGAAAACAACGACCTTGGGAAAGATACAAAGGTGAACATTATCATCGACCACCATAAAAACGGGGAGGGACAGGAGCTCAAGGTGGATTTTTTCGATATCCGCCCGGGGACCGGTGCTACCGCGAGCATCATGACCCAGTACCTGCAGGAACTCGACATCCCGGTAAATAAGAAAGTGGCGACCGCCCTCTTCTACGGAATACGGGCAGACACCCGGGAATTCCGCCGCAGTGTCACCCCGCAGGATCTCAATTACGCGGCGTTTCTCCTTCCCCTTACCGACAGCGATCTCCTCGATAAAATTACCTCTCCTTCCATTTCCCAGGAGACCCTCGATCTGATAGGACAGGCGATACGGAACAAAAAAATCCGCAGCGGGTACCTTTTTTCCAACGTTGGCGTCGTACGGAACCGGGATGCCATACCCCAGGCAGCGGAATTGCTCTTCAACCTTGAAGGAGTGAATACCGCTCTTGTGTACGGCATCGGGGATGCCAGTATCATCATCTCTGCCCGCAACCGTGATATCCGGCTGCATATCGGAAATGTCCTGAAAGAAGCTTTTGGAGATATCGGAGATGCCGGAGGCCATGCCAACATGGGTGCCGTAACGATCCCCCTCGCGTATTTCTCACTCGTGAAAACCAAGGAGGATCTCCTCACGCTGGTCCAGGAGCCGATCCTCCGCAAGTTCCTTCGTGTCGTCGGGCTCGAAAAAGAAGAAAATCATGATATTGTTGAGCTTTGAGGAGTGGGAGCCCTGGTACCGGGAAATTATCGCGTACTTTGCATTCGATCCACAAAAGGATGAAGAATCGGCGCAGATCCTGGGAGGACTCACGCACCGTGACGACATTCTGCTGCTGCATGAGCGCTGCCGGGGAAAAACCGTCACTGTGTGTGGGAATGCGCCCTCCCTCCGGCGGGAGCTGGACTGCCTTCGGGGAGTAATCTTCGCTGCAGACGCAGCCGCCCTTGTACTCTACAGCAATACTATCCTCCCGGACGCGGTGTTCACCGACCTGGACGGCGCAACCGACGAGTTCTGCGCGATGAACGAGCAGGGAACCATCATGGTCGTTCACGCCCACGGGGACAACATCCCTCTCATTCGGTACTGGGTGAGCCGGTTCCATGGGCCGGTTGTCGCTACCACCCAGGGAAGGCCGTTCTCCGGGGTGCACAATTTCGGAGGATTTACTGACGGGGATCGGGCCGTGTTTGCCGCACATGCCCTGGGGGCACAGGAAGTCGTGCTGATCGGGTTCGACCTGGACGATCCATTGGTCGATCCGGTAAAACGGGGAAAATTACACTGGGCCCGAAGGCTCCTGGCCCTTCTCGGGCATGAACTGTAAGGCGTTTATCCTCGACGGGTACGTTGATGAACCAGCATGCCTCGGGGTCTCTCCCTCGGTCTCTCCGTACATCCGGACTACGGCCGGAGTCCTTGCTGAGCACGGGTATACAACCCGGTACTGCACCATTGATCAACTCCGGAAGGATCCGGGATTTCTCCCAGCTATGGAAGAGAGCGATCTCGTCCTGGTGGTCGCCGGCACGACGGTACCGGGGAAATACCTGGGTGGAACACCGGCAACGCTCTCCGACGTTGAGCAGATAGGGGGCTTTCTCCACCGTCCGTTGACGCTTCTCGCCGGTCCGATCCTGTTTGGGTATTCTCCGGAAGGAGGGAAAAAGGCGCTCACGAGAGCGATCGGGGGATTCGATGCCTTTCTCCGGGGATCTCCCGCGGAGGCGCTTGATGCATTCCTGCAGGGAGGTGAGCCGCTGGGAGAGCTCTCGTATGCGGAAAGCGACCGCTGGGGTGTCCTTGGGGCAGGTATTATCACCCAGCACCCGCGGTATCCGCACCTGATATGCGAGCTTGAAAC
>JAJRCL010000149.1 GCA_028679035.1 Methanomicrobiales archaeon
CAGGATATGGAAGTGCTGGGAAAGCTGGCACAACGAGAGCATGCCAATGATGCCTACCTCGAGAACCTGGCCAGCTTTACCACGTACCTCGAATTCCTGCGGGAAAATGGCCTGGTTCGAACGGATCTGAGCCTGCAGACGGAAGTGTACATGATGAGTGCTATTTTTATGGGTTTCTTCGTCGTATCGCCGCTGATACCGCCCGAATTTGCACGATCCGATGAAGAACTTGCGGAGATGATCGCGGAGACCGTGCACTGCACCCTCGAATCCAACTGTCCATCAGGTGATGACGAAAATTCCGTCTCCCGGCGATTCCAGCAGTACATGGGCTCTACTCTGCAATCAGACGGCAAGGCCGAGAACACCTCTACGGGTGCAGGAAGCGGAAATCTCTCTCATACGAATGTCACCGATCTTCCGCTCAAGCGCACGGGGCGTACGCGCACAAGGAAGGAATAGTAAAGTGAACGCTATTACGAAAAAACTCCTAGGGCAGGTCGCCGGCATGTTCGTGGTATTCGCCCTTGTCCTCTTTGTCCCGGCCGGCACGATTGCATGGATTTCCGGATGGGTTTTTCTTATCCTGTTCTTCGGCTTTGTTGCCGTTATAAGTACCTGGCTGCTGCACCACAATCCCGGACTCCTGACAGAACGCATGGGGGGTACCATACGGTCCGGACAAAAGGGCTGGGACCAGGCGCTGATCGCTGTGGTAACGGTCCTCTTTTTCGGCTGGCTCATCCTGATGCCCCTTGATGCGGTACGATTCCACTGGTCGCAGATGCCGATCGGTTTTCAGGTCCTGGGAGGTTTTATTCTTGGTGCCTCGTTTATCCTCTTCTTTTTCACATTCCGGGCAAACTCCTTTCTCTCCCCGGTTGTTCGTAACCAGGCAGACCGGGGGCAGACCGTGATCTCTACCGGCCCCTACCGCTACATACGTCACCCGATGTATGCGGGTTTTCTCCTTTTTGCGATCGGCACCCCGCTCCTGCTGGGGTCGTTCTATGGTCTCGTGGGTAGTCTGATCCTTATACTGGCGGTCGCGATCCGTGCGGTGCTCGAAGAACGAACGCTCCGGGAGGAACTGCCCGGATACGGGGCCTACATGGCGAAGGTAAAGTACCGGTTCATCCCCTACATCTGGTGACTCGTACAATTCCGGATATCGGCAATCGCTGAAAGGAGAATTATCTCACCGGTTGTTCCGGGGGAACATTTTTTTCCGGTTTTCCCAGCCACCGGACGCCGGCATATACAAGCGGTGTCCCGAAAATCGCCACGGTCGATTTTAAAAGCCAGTACGGAATAACGAGGAGAATCAGGTACATTGCATCGTGCTTCGGACTTATCCCGTAAAAAGCAAGGAACATGAAGACCGTTGTATCGATGAACTGGCTGACGACCGTTGAACCGGCGGCACGCAGCCAGAGCATTTTCTGTTGTGTCCATGTACGGATGACCCGGAATACTTCGATATCCAGAAATTCAGAGATCAGAAATGCCGTCAGGCTCGCGATCATAACCCGGACACTGATGCCGAAGATCTTGTTGTATTCCTCCGGGAAAAAATCCCGTTGCGCACTCGGAAGTTGCGTCGCGATAAAGGTGATGACCAGCAGGTACGTCAGCACCAGCATTGTTGCAAGGACAATCCGGCGAGCAGTTTCTCTGCCCTCCACTTCCTGGATCACGTCCAGCGCAAGAAAGGAGAGCGGGAACACGAGGATGCCAACCGCGGCATCGAAGAAACCGAAAACCGCGATCTTATTGCCCATGAAGTTTGCTGCGACGACGCTGGCGACAAAAATCGCGATGAGGATGTAGTATTTTGTTTCCCGATGCATGGTAGCTCCGTTTGAGACCGTGAATCCCATTTTTCATCAACAGACGGGGTATTAAAATCGCCTGAATAGGCCCCGTCTCTCTTACCTGCGCAATTCCGTATCATACATTATAAGAAAAACCCCGCTGCATTCAAAACCATCCGTCAAATCTCAAAAAAGGTTACATTCGTGTAACAAGCCGTTCACGAGAGAACACCTCGATACCAAACCAGATGAGAAAAGCATCTGCAGCGAAGAGAAATGATCCGACGACAATGGCAATCAACGGGGACAGGAAGAGAATTCCCGAGATCTGGGCAACGAGCAGCCCAAGCACGACGACGACGAGCCCTCCCGATGCCTGGTATGCTTCCATGAACGTCGAGACCTTTGACGAGATAAGGACGGTTGCCGCGGTTCCCATCAGCGCGATCGCCGGCACAATCCAGAACATTATCGGCAACCAGATCGGTGTCGGGAACCAGATCCGCTGCATGATCGGATAAGAAGCAACATTCACCACGACGGTATACACCACAAAATTTCCCCATGCGTAGAGCACCGCCGGAACTGCGGATGCGACAACCTTTGCGGTAAACATTTCAGCATCCGTCGCCGGTGTATGCAGCAGGGCTTCGAGGGTCTTGCGCTCTTTCTCACCGACAAAGGCTTCCGCGGCGATCACGCTCGCCAGTATCAGGGGAAGGATGAGAAAGAGGGGCGCAAGAAGGTACCCGAGGAACAGGACGACCGGCTGCTGCTGGGATGTGAGGGATCCCATCTCCTCCTGAAGAGCGGGCGGGATGAGCGACGTGATGTTGTCGGATGATGTACCGCCTTCCAGTACCATCGCTTGGGTCATAATAACCGGGAGGATGATGGAAAAGACGACGGCCAGGATCGTACTGCTGACCACCGCGATGCGGTTTTTCCGCACCTCATCGAGGTCTTTTTCCGCTATCGCGCGGATTCTCCTCCAGTTCATGATCTCTCCTCCTTCTGGAGCGCAAAATAGATCTCCTCGAGTGTGTGTTCCCGCGGAACAACACGCAGCACCTGCCCACCCGCACCGACAATCGCAGATACCGCCTCCGGCACCTGCTCCCTCGTGTTGACCCGCACTTCGATCCGTGTTCCTTCAACCGTCACCATTGACAGACCCGGGATTGCTCCGAGAATTTCTCCTAGATCCGGAGGCGGGGGCACAAGCAGGTCGATCTCGACCGCCATCGAACTCCAGAGGCGCTGTGCAAGTTCCTGCACACTCCCGCATGCGATCATCCTGCCGTTGGCAAGAACACCGACGCGATCACACAGCCGTTGCGCTTCGACCAGGTTGTGGGTGCAGAGGAGAACGGTCCGGCCCCGTTCCCGGCTTAGTTCTGCAATCAGCGTGTCGACCTCACGGGCAGCACTTGGGTCAAGACCCGAAGTCGGTTCATCCAGAAAGAGAAGCGGGGGGTCGTGGAGGAGGGCCCGGGCAAGGGCAAGACGCTGCTTCATCCCTTTGCTGAAGGTCCCTGCCAGATCATCGGCCCGGTCGGCGAGCCCGAGCCAGGTGAGGGTTCGGTCCACCCGGGACTTCAGGTCAGCCTCGGGAACCCCGTAGAGCCTTCCGAAAAACGTGAGATTCCGACGGGCGCTCAGCCGTTCGTACAGGTTCGGGCTCTCGGTCAGGACCCCGGTCATCGATCGGACTGAATCGCCTTGCTGCAGGACACTTTTGCCAAAGACAGTCGCCGACCCGGAGGTTGGCAATATAAGGGCGTTGAGAAGCCGGACCATCGTCGTCTTTCCGGCACCGTTCGGCCCCAGCAGCCCGAATACTTCGCCTTCTTCTATGTGAAAAGTGATATGGTCTACGGCGGTTACCGCACCGAACGTACGGGTCAATCCTTCTGTTGCAACTGCCACGCCCACACAGGTATCTCCGGATACCGGTATTACGGCAGAGAGAATGAGGCTTTCTTTTACCTTTTTTTCAGGGGGGAACGTATTATTCTGTTATGATGAATACCGGAGTACAGGTATCCGAGTGAAATCGATTCTCATCATACTTCTCTTCTGCTGCGGGTTATTTATCGTCGCAGGGTGCACCAGCGGAACGGAGTCACAGCCGGAAACGACGCCTCCCACGTTCTCAACAACACCACCAACGACCATCTATCCTCCACCCGTGAACATAACCGTGGTCGAGCTCACGAGATTTTACCGTGTACAGGGGGGATGCGATTACGGGATCCGGCTGGAAGTTACCAACAACGGTCAGAATGCGGTAACGAACATTGCCGTCCGGCTCAGCCTGCGGGATGTGAAAACCGGAGTCGTCCGGGATATTGAAAATCTCCCTCTCGAACGCATTGCGCCCGGTGAACGCAAAGTATTCACCCGTGATTTTGAGGGAGACTGCACCAGCGATTACGGAATTCGCGCTGAAATCTCGTAATCAGAGAAATTCTATCCGCGGGTACGAATCTTCCCTTTTTTCGGCAAGGTCAACGATCTCGTCGTCACTGCTCCGGGAACTGTGGAAGGGAGAAACGGTTACCACCGGCGGCTGCTGACTTTCTTTCGGAAAACTGTTCCCTATCTCACTGAATTTCCGGTAGAGGCGGTTCCACTTTGCGAGGGTGATTACCGCCATCACCTGGACGACGGTGAGACTGAACTTGCTCCCCAGCTCGGAGAGCTGTCGCATCGTAATGCCATCCAGATCGGAAAACTGGCGGTCGATTTCGACCAGGGCCTGCCCCATGGCGGCAAGCTCATCGATTTCCTTTTTCTCCATCAGGAATCTTTCAGCACACAGTGAGAAATGCTTGTGGGTATCCGGAGCGGCTAGAGTTAATCCAAAATACGAAGTGTGGCGTAAAGTACCATAATCCCGTAATAATTTCATTCTGCGCTTTACAAAGGATCATTTAAATCTGTTCGGAAAAGAACGACGGCTTCGGTACAAACCCGGCTCTGGGTCTGTCAAATCAGAAGGAGGGTATGCCCGCATATACATGTAGCGGGAACGGATTCTGTTCTGTAGAGGTCAGATTTGCTATTTTATTTTGTTGCGACAAGTACCTTGAACCATTCAAACCCTTTCACCGGGCTGATTTCTGCTTTCTTGAATCCTGCATCCCTGCAGAGTTTTGTCCATTGGCTCATCCCGATGCAGTATTCGCCGTCATTAAGAATATGTTTCTTGCCGTTGTCATACATCCTTTCAAATGTCTGTATTCCTCCGTCCTTCATCGCGAGTTCAAATTCCCGGATCAGATATTGTAGAATTCTCACCAATCGTTGCGGGTCATCCAGTTTTCCTGTTGTGTCAATATCCATCTCTCCTAGAACGAACCTTCCGCTATCTCTTAGACAATTGTAAATATTTCTGATAACAGGTTCTTTGCATTTCACATGGTGCAGGGCGACCGTTGCGGCGACGATATCAAACTGCCCTGGTTCAAAGGCCATATCCTCCGCTGAGATCTCTATGCAATGAATTTTCTCGTTCAGCTGGCATTTTTGAATCTTTTCCCGGAATATCCCGAGCATCTGGGCTGAGCTGTCAATTGCCGTGATTGAGCAATCTGCCTTATCGAGGAATTTCAGTGACAGTAGTCCTGTCCCGCAGCCAATATCGAGGACCTGGTCATCTCTTTTTACTCCGGATTCCCTGACAACCAGGTCAAGCAGTTTGTGATGCCTTCTTACTTTTCCCAGAGTGTTATCGTATTCGTTTGCCCATTCCTGAAACCATTCACGATTATCCTTGGTGATTTGATTCATCCCCTCTCCCTTCGTTGTACTAAGTCTTCATGCTCAAGAGTTGTTGTAATTCGAAATGGCCGCAATGTTACTCTACACTACCCTTAAGATTATGTGTATCCATTTCTGCACATGCGCGAGGAGAACTGTGCGATATTTCCGGTGAAAAGCGGGATACCCCTCATCGGACTTGGCCTTTTCCTGTATCTCGCCGCCGCCGTCACCTGGTTCACGGGAGCCGGTCCCGAGACAGCGGTCCCTATCCTGCTCATTTTTTGCGGGTTCGGTACATTCCTCATCTGGCTGGGCTTATTCCGATAGCAGTGTTCAAATACGTCGCAGGAACATCAGTTAAAGGAGAGAACTCATGCAGGCTGACCCGGCGGAACGAATCAAGGGGCTTGCGGAACAGGCCGTCCATGGCGATACTGCAGATATACGAGTAGAGGCTGTAACGGCGTTACGGGCAGCAAAAGATCCGGAAGCGATTCCGGCACTTATTTCCGCCCTGCAGGATATTGATAAAAATGTGCGCAACGCCGCCGCACATGCGCTGGGGACTATCGGAAGGGCGGCTATCCCTCCCCTGGTGGGACTGTTATCCGCACCGCAGTGGTTCATCCGCTACCGGGCGGCTGAAGCGCTGGGGTTCATCCGTGATCCCCAGACAACCCCGCTTCTTATTGCAGCATTGTCGGATCCGGAAGATCATGTACGGTACATGGCGGCAAAAGCTCTCGGCACCATCGGGGACCAACGGGCATTCGAACCGCTCGCAACGCTTCTCCGGGACAAAAATGAATACGTCCGCCGGTCTGCAGCATCTGCTCTTGCCAAGGTTGGTGGAGAACGGGCAAGACTCCCCCTCACCCAGGCAATCGAACGCGAGACACGGGAAGAGATGAAGAGTGCGATACGGTACATTCTCGGAGCGTTATAAAGCTCGTTCGGGAAAATTTACCATATGTATCTTAGGTTCATGGTCTTTCATCTGGTAATGTTGATACATGTAAGAAGCGGTGAAAAACCGCATGACTGAAGAGACGTTAACGCGCTTTAGGAACGAACTCAACAGTTTCTTTATACTCGTCTTCCTGAACCTCGTATTCGGGGCACTGGCAGTGGCGTTTGGGGTGCAGTTCATTGTTACTTCCGTACTGGGCCTTACAGGCGGCCAGTCGGTGTCGGTGCTCCGGATAGTTGCCGGGTCGATATCTATGGTATCCTTCGGGCTCGGCATTGCATGGATTATTTCGAGTGCAGAAATCTTTGAGGGTATAGAAGAGATCCGCACGGAATTAAAGAGTTGGATGGAATCGGTTTCGGATGAGACCATCACAAGCGGGATTGTCCGGATGATGGCCCATTACCGGGAGAACAGGAAGACTATCCGGACCATGATCCTCGTCTGTACGCTTGGCGGGTTCTGTTTCCTTGCCCTGGGAATAATCAACAGCGTAGAGTTTTTCTCTCTCAGTCTTTCATCAGGGAATTTTACGCTGAATAATTATCTTCTCATACCCTCCGCACTCCTCACTCTTGGGGTCGCTCTGGTAAGCCTGCTCAGCTCCTATTATTTTTCGAAATTTTCCCAGGTATGGGACCTGCGGGTCCAGGAAACGGAACGGTCTGAGGATGAGCTCAAAAAATCCCTGGGGATTGACAAGGAATGAATGGCCGGCGCTCCCCCTACGAAATTTACTGGGAGATCCTTGTGTACTGCAAGTCTCCACGGTCGTTCACGGCAATCATCAACCGGTGCGACCTCAATTCGAAGACCGGGCAGGAATATCTCGAGTTCCTCCATTCGAAAGGATATCTTTCTTTCACGAAAGACGAGGAAAAATCCACCTATATCGCTACCGAACGTGCCCGTGAATATACTGCACTTTTTTCTGAGATGTACCAAAAACTGTTTGATAAAATTCCGGGATTCAAGTTATAGTCCACTGGAATGAGGCAAGAGAACGAGTGGGTTGCAGCAGGGTAAACAGTATCAGATCGGGGAAGGATTGCACGTCCCATCGGTCAGGCAGCATACTGGCCATATCCGGATAACGATCGAATTCACGAAAACCGGTGCAATCCGTATTTCCTTGCACAGCCGATCGCATGGCGGTACTCTTCGCGAGTGATTGGGTTGCGGAGCTTCTCGAACATGGGATCGGAATGATTGGATAGTACAGGTCCGGTAACCCGGTACTGGTCCATGATATTCACATACGCATCACGGGAAATCTCCTCGGCGATAAAGCGCATCACAGCATCGGTCCCGGCAAGATTTTCCGGTAAAACCAGGTGACGGATGATCATACCTCTTTGGGCAATTCTTCCCTGGCATACGAGATCTCCCACCTGCCGCTGCATCTCCCGCAGCGCTTCCTGCATCCGGTCGACATAATCGGGGGCATCCGAAAGTGCCCGG
>JAJRCL010000023.1 GCA_028679035.1 Methanomicrobiales archaeon
AGGTGCTGTGCATCGGTATTCACCGCAATCAGCTTTGCGCCATGCACGCCCTCTTCGGTCATACGGGATATGGTATTCGAACCACTCCCTCCGCATCCGATCACTGCAATTTCCGTCTGGAGCGACTTTAGCAATTCTTCAAGTTCCTTGTCGGTCTGAAGTGCCATCGCCTTTTCAGGCTTCGCCTGCTCTTCGGCTTTTGCAAGTGCCTCTTCGATGATAGACTTCATAGGTACCTCGCCAGTCCCGGGATGTAGATCTCTCTCACACTGCCGGTATGAACCATCGCGGGAGAGATGATCCTTCCCTGTAATTCGATCGTCTGCCCGCCCGCAAGCCTCCCGAAGTGTTCTTGCGGAATCCCCAGGTCGCGCGCTTTCCGGGGATCAAACCGCATCCTGCGGATAATCAGGCGATCACTCTCGACGGCAGTGTTTGCACAACCACTAATCAATTTTACACAGAAGGTTATTAAATGATTGATTAGGGCCTCCCGGTGCTCCTCGAAGGTTACAAAAATCGGGAGCAGCCTGCCGTCGGAACCGGTGATGTGAGCGCAAGGCTGTGATCGGATAAATGTGACAATTTCCTTCCCGCCGATCCGTGTCGCCTCTTCCAACAGGTCGGAAGGGAAGTTTTCTACTACTACGGTTCCAGTCCCGGCGAGGTGGTGCGGATGGACATGCGATCCCGGTGCAAGGGTTTCCGCCTGTTCCTTCATTTCCAGGAGGAGCGGGAAATCGAGATCTCCGAGTGAGAGAAGTTCGCTCTCGCCAATCTCCGGTATCCCAATTTCCTGCAACAGGGCGTGCAGAATACCATATTCTCCCGCAGAGACTGCTTTCCGGTCGACATAAGCGGCGAGAGAGCGGGAACGGGCATGCATCATGCGGACAAGCACCGGATCCAATTTTCCGATCTCCCGGGTATGGGCGATATGGCCGAATGCTCCCCGGCTCTCAAGGGCGATCGTCGTTTCCCGTGCTGCATAGTGTGTTCCCCCGAAACCGATGAGGGGAACCGGGTTCTGCGGCCGAGCCTGGAGGACCGATGCTGCGACGGCTGCTCCTGCCTTCGGGTCGATCCATTCTTCCTGTGTGCTGCCGATTTCTACAAAAAACGATGGAACCGAAAGTTCTGTCGGACCGTGGTGGGTTACTTCATACGAAACACGGTACGGTGCCGGTGCACCCGCCGCAAGGTTCCGCAGTACCGCCTGCATCCAGCCTGGATCTGCCTCCGGAAGACTACGGGATCTGCCTCCAAAAACAGCTTCGTGAAAATTTCCGGTCACATGGACCGTGAGCACGGGAGCTGGCTTCTCGCTCCGGTGCCGGGAGAGAAAGATGATCAGATCCGCCGGAAGGTTAAGGTTATCCTGGTCAATCAGGCGCCCTTCAACCCCCTGCAGGCCCCATTCCACATCATCACGAGGCATGGCCGGCAGCAGAGCACGGATGTGATCCTGGATATTGACCCCCGCCTCGTCCTGCAGGGAATATACGAGTGCAATCCGCATTTTCACTGGTGGATCACCGTATCCTTCCGGTGCAATGTGCTATCTGCCGATATCCCTCTTTCTCCCGTGTTCAGCATATAGTGCTTATCACGCGATCCACGGTACGCAAACCCTAATTCTTCCAAAAGGTGTACTTTGTTGTATGGACGAAGAAGCGATTAAAAAAGCGCTCAAAGAGGCTGGTATCAGCGACAGCATCGCCTGTGAAGAGGCATACAAAATCTCAGAACGAACCGGCATTCCAAAGGCAGATATCGGCACGTACTGCACGAAGCACCGGATCAAGATAAGGCATTGCCAGCTGGGCTGTTTTAAATGAGCCTTTTTCTTCAGATTGTTTCTGTGGAGACAGCACTGAAGAAGATCGGAGAGATCGTACAGCCGGTAGCTTCTGAGGTCGTCCCGCTTGCAGAGGCGTACGGGCGGGTGCTGGCAGAAGACACTGCCGCCAAGGAAGATATTCCGGGATTCCATCGTTCCATTGTTGATGGATTTGCGGTTATTGCCTCTGATACGACAGGTGCTACCGAGGCGATCCCTGCCATGATCCGGAAACTGGGAAGAGTCGAGATGGGTGAGCTGCCGAAACAAACGGTCATTTCGGGTACCTGCATCGTCATCCCCACCGGTGCCGTGCTCCCGGAAGGCGCCGATGCGGCCGTAATGGCAGAGTATACCGAAGAGAGCGGGGACCTTGTCCTCATCCACCGGCCGGTCGCACCGGGTGAGAACGTCCTGCGGCGTGGGGAGGATTTTACAGCGGGGCAGACGGTGATGCAGAAAGGACGGCGCCTTTCTCCCCAGGATCTTGGCGTCCTTGCTGCGCTGGGTATGTCCGGCGTGCGTGTCTCACGCAGGCCGGTGATCGGTGTAATATCGACGGGAAATGAAGTTATTCCCGTCGGGGCCTCGCTGATGCCGGGCAGAGTACGGGATGTGAATACCTATCTCTGCACCGGATTCCTGCAGCGCCAGGGCTGCATTCCGCGTTCGTACGGTATCGTCCGGGACGACCCGGAAATTTTTGCCCGTACACTCGCGGATGCTGCTACCGAATGTGACGCAGTGTTCATCTCGGGGGGCAGTTCAAAAGACGTGCGGGACATGGTCAGCAGCGTTATCGCAAACCAGGGAGAGGTACTTATCCACGGGATCGGTATCCAGCCCGGCAAACCGACGATCATTGGCAAAGTCTCGGGGAAAGCGGTGATCGGCCTCCCCGGCCACCCGGCGTCTGCTTTTATCGTCCTCACCACCATCTCCATTGCACTGGTCAATGCATTGACCGGGGGGACAGTCCAGGAGTGCAGGACCACAGTACGACTCGGGCAGAATATTCCCTCACCCCGCGGAAGAGTCGACTATGTCCGGGTACGGGTTTCGGGGGGAGTTGCGACTCCCCTGTTCGGGAAATCCGGCTTATTGAATACGCTTATTGAGAGCTCCGGGGTCATCCGCATCGGTGCAGAGTGTGAAGGCCTCGAAGCCGGAGAGATGGTGGACGTGATCCGGTGGTAAAACGCTACCTGTCCCTGGTAACGCTGCAGGACGCGATTGATCTTCTCATACGGGAGTTTGGGACCATATCCCGCTCAGAACATATTCCATTGGAGAGATCTGCCGGGAGAACGACATCCAAGCCGATCTTCGCACGCTTCTCAACGCCGCCGATCGGCCTTGCCGCGATGGACGGAATCGCGGTCAGCAGTGCGGACACCCGGGGAGCGTCCGAACAGCATCCTGTTACGGTAGGGAAAGCGGTGCGGGTGAATACCGGAAATGTGCTTCCGGCGGGAACAGATGCTGTCGTTATGATCGAAGAGGTCTGGGAGCGGGATGGTGCATATGTTATCCGTAAGCCGGTGAGCCCCTGGCAGCATGTACGCCCCGCCGGAGAAGACATCGCAGAGACCGAGATGGTGCTGTCTTCCCGGCACTGCATACGCCCGGCAGACATCGGTGCACTCGCATCATTCGGGATAGGACACGTGGAAGTCCTTGCGCTCCGTACCGCTCTCGTACCGACAGGAAGCGAAGTAATTCCCCTTGGGACAGCACCGGCACCGGGACAGGTGGTGGAGAGCAACATGCACGCTGCTGCTGCCTGGCTTTCGGGAATGGGGTCAGCGGTTATGCATTATCCCATTGTCCCGGATGATTTTGGAAAAATCCAGGACGCGATCCGCCGTGCGGTTGCAGAAAACGATTTGGTACTCATTTCTGCCGGCTCCTCCGCAGGCACCAGGGATTTTACTGCCGATGCGATTCGGGAACTCGGCGAGGTGCTTGTTCATGGGATTGCGATCAAACCGGGTAAACCCGCGATAATCGGGAGAATCGCGGGAAAGCCGATCATCGGGGTCCCCGGGTACCCTCTCTCGGCCCACACGGTCATCCGGGAGCTGGTGACGCCGTTCCTCGTACACCATGGGTTCCCTCCCCCGGATTATCATCGTGTTACAGCCCGGATCGCCAGTTCCCTTCCCTCAGAGATCGGGCTTGAGGAATTTGTTCTTCTTGCAGCCGGAAAAATCGGCGGGCGATGGATCGGAATCCCGCTCTCCCGGGGGGCAGGTGTACAGATGAGTGCGGTACGGGCCAACGGGTACCTGCGTATTCCTGCCGGAAGCGAAGGTCTATCTGCGGGAGAGGAGGTGCAGATCTGTCTTACGGTCCCTGAACGTGTGGCGGAAGCCGGCATCCTCTGTACGGGCAGTCACGACCCATGCCTGGATCATATCGGTGATCTGCTGGCAATGCGGGGAATCGGGTTCCATTCCGCCCACACCGGGAGCATGGGAGGCCTGCTTGCCCTGAAAAGGGGTTTCTGCCATGTTGCTCCGATGCACCTGCTTGCGCCGGATGGCACCTACAACCTTCGCTACCTCGAAGAACATATGCCGGGAGAACATGTTGTGCTGACCTGTGTTGCCGAACGCGAGCAGGGCATTGTTGCACGAACCGGAATGACACTCGAAGAACTCCCGAAGATACGATTCATCAACCGCCAGAAGGGGTCGGGGACACGCCTGCTTCTCGACCACCTTTTGCGCGAAAAGGGGATCGATCCCCGCTTGATTCCCGGGTACGAACGGGAGGTGACAACGCACCTCGCCGTTGCTCTCGCAGTAAAAAGCGGGGAAGCAGACGCAGGAGTCTGCGTCTATTCAGCGGCGAAAGCTCTCGGGCTCTCCTTCTCGCCGGTCGCAAAGGAACGGTACGAGATCGCCGTGCGTAAGGAGTATGCAACAGATCCCCGTATTACTGCCCTTTTCGAAACGATCCGCGGAAAATCATTCCGGGAACGGTTAACTGCAATGGGCGGGTACGATATCACCGGTTCGGGAGAGCAACGGACTCTTCCCTGACGCACCATTTTTAAGATTTTATACTGGTTGGTTAGGGCTTTTACCAGTACGGTTTACATCCTTCCGAGCTTGTCAGCAAGCTTTGGGGCACACCCGGCCAAAGATATTTCATCCGGGAAAAACAGCATGGTTGCATAACCGGTTCAGGACAATGTACGGAAGAATGAAAGTATGACGGCTGCAACAGAGAGAACTCTCTATCAGGCTGGATTCTGGTCAGCTCTGGTGGCGTTTGTCGCCGTTTCGGGATTCTCCATCGTGCAGATTCTGCAGGTTATTGGCGTTGTACCATACCCGTGGGATGAGATCCTTATCTATGGATTTTCCCTTTTCATCGCGATTCCATTCATGCTCTCCATGCTTGCCCTTCACTATATACTCCCGTACGAAAAGAAGTTCTGGAGCCATGCGG
>JAJRCL010000150.1 GCA_028679035.1 Methanomicrobiales archaeon
CCGGCATCGTCAAAGTCCTCAACAGACAGAAAGAGGTGGTGGGGAGTTACCTCCTGTGTACACGGAGCTGCAGCACTGACGGCAGCACGTGTCGTGAGGTGGCAGAAATGCAGCCGGCAGGCACCTGCCAGTTGCCGGGCACGCCCAATTGCCCGTACTTCCCCGGGGGCAGGACGGCTCGCATCGTGGGCAGTCAGGGAATCGGCCGGACCTCTCGTTACCTGCTCAGCATGGATTGTCGCCAGTGCACCAAGCCTGCGGATCCGGTCGAACAGGAGCACGAGATCGGGATCCGTGAGCGCTTCCCCGTGCGTGGAAGGCGCGAGAAATGTCTCCCCGAACACCATCGCCCCCGCCCCCCAGAGCGCGGAAATTTCTGCATCGGGGGTAACCCCTCCATTGATCGCAAAGTGGCAGAGGGAGTGCGCCGCGGCGTCCGCAACCCGTGCCCGGAATGCGCCGGTACTCGTCAGCGGAGGAATAGTATTGGGCTGGTCCACAACGACGGTCACCCCACCCGCGATAGCGGCCATCGATCCGGTCCGCCAGTCCTCTTTCCGGGATTCTACGCCCCCGCGCATATGCACATGCATATCCACGCCTGCCGGGATGCAGTACAGTCCGGAACAGTCGATCGTCGCGTCGCAGGGAACCGGTGAGCCGACATGGGTGACGATGCCTTCTGCGAGCGTGATGTCCGCCTCTCTCCCGCCTGGGAGCAGCACGTTACGCAGGCTGAGATCGCCGCGTTTTCCCTGTTTCATGCATCAATGCCTCTATCCGGAAATGCGTATGCCGATAGCGGGTTATCAATGCAGTGGTACGCCCGGTAACGATCCCGACATCATCACCACGGCGAACCGGAAAAAATAAAAACCGGGTTGCCGGTGCGATGGACGACGCGATATTCTCACTGATTCCTCCGGACAAGGAGAAGCATCGTCAAAATCTGAAAACATTATATTTTTACCGATAAACGGCACAAGCACGGGTATTGATTCAGAAATCCCCTTTTTTCTGTATCACCACAAAGTATTCACACCGGGCCCCATGACGTTCCCATAACGATGTCGACCGGGGAATCATCCGCATCCGCCTCACCGGAGGCCATGATACGGGCAGCCGTCGCGCGTGGATTTTCGGGATCCACGCCGGAGCTTGCGATCCCCCGTCTTTTTATCCAGCTCGCGGGCGTACTCGGGCGCCATTCCGGTCTTTCCGAAGAAAACGTCAATGAATATGCGAATCTTCTTGAAAAGGAAATACTGCGGGTTCTTCCCCGCCCTCTGGATGAACGGCTGCTCTCGCTCGTACGAACCCAGGCATCAACATTTCGCAGGGGCGGTCGGCCGCTTGCCGATGCTAATCTGGTCATGGGCCTGCACCTGACGGCGATGGGTGAATACCGGCAGGCGGTGCCGTTCCTGGAACCGATAGTGCAGACCGAGGCGATGGCAGGAATAACCCTTGCGTTCTGCCTGTATACACTGGGCACTTCCACGTCCATCCGCCCGGAATCCGCATCCATGCTTTCGCACCCGTCCTATGAGATGCCGGCACGGGAAGCTCTCCGTATTCTTGCGGAAAAACAGCCACCCCTGTTTTCCATCCGGGCCCCGGGTGTCTGGAGAGAACCGGAACTTTCCCGCATTTTCTGGTTCATGATTAATTTTGCGTTCAAATGGTTTCCCCGGGAGCTCTATTTCCTTTTGATAGGTCTGCAAAAGGCGAAAATGGAAAACAACGCAGTCCTTGTCGAAAAACTCGTGAAGAAAGGTGTGATGCAATTTTCTGATAACCAGCAGTTCCTTCAGGAACTCTTTCTTCTCCGTATGCAGCAGGGAAATGGCCCCGGAGCGCGGGACATCCTTACGCAGATGCGTTCCATGTTCCCGGCCAGCGTGGAACCGGTCTATTACAGTCTCATTTTCGCCCTTATGGTGCGTGATGAGCGGTTCTTCCGGGAAAATGCATACCAGACGCAGGCACCGGTACCACCGGTCATCATCGATCTCCTCGAAACGGCATGGGATGGTATCGTGCAGAAGACGCCGGATGCCCTCACCCGTATCCGGGAATTCCCGAACCGGTTTCCGGATGCACGGTTCCTTGCGCCACCCCTCCTGTATATCGCCCAGGACCTGTTCGGCGACGACGAGAAACGGCACAAACCAGCGGAGAAGGCGCTGTTTGAAACCATGGACGGGTATGCAAAGTACCTTCTGAATATGCGTTCCTGATCAGCAGACCCGGGGCACCGGATCGCCCATCGGGGGTTCGATGAACCGTTCGCCACCGATCACTGTCCGCATAATAACGGCGGACCCTTCGGTGACGATTCCCACGATGGCAGCGTCGCGCCCGAGCGGATGTGTCCGGATCGCTGCGAGCACCGCGTCAGCATCTGATGCCGGGACCCCGAGCACCACTTTTCCTTCGTTGGCCACTTCGAGCGGGTCAATCCCCAGCATATCAGCCGCTGAGCGGACACTCCGGCGGATGGGTATGGACTCCTGGTCTACGATGATGCGTTTACCGCTTTTCCGTGCCATCTCGTTGATGATGCTTGCAAAGCCGCCCCGGGTCGGGTCTTTCATCGCGTGCACCTCTCCCGCCGCGAGGATCCGTTCCACGATGCCCCAGACCGGGGCTACGTCGGAGCGGATCTGTTCGCCCATATCAAATCCTTCCCGGTGGGTGAGGATCGCGAGGCCGTGATCCCCGAGTGTTCCGGAGACGATGATGCGGTCACCGGTCTGCAGGCCGTTGTCCCGGATAACGCGTTCGGCGATGCCGATCCCGGCAGTGTTGATCACGATCCCGTCGAGCCCTCCCCTTTCCACGACCTTGGTATCGCCGGTGACCATGCTCGCGCAGGCTTCTCCGAGGGCTTCGTCCATCGAGGCAACGATCCGTTCCAGGTCCCCGATATCGAACCCCTCCTCGATCACCATCCCGCAGGACAGGGCAAGGGGCCGACCTCCCATCACGGAAAGGTCGTTGACCGTTCCGCAGACTGCGAGCCGCCCGATATCCCCGCCGGGGAAAAACAGGGGGCGGACCACATGCGAATCGGTCGTAAAAACAAGGTTTTTCCCGCCAATGGGGATGATGGCACCATCGTCAAGGGCTTCGAGCCCTATCCCTCCGGCATTGCAGTGGGTGAAGCGGGTGAGGGTTTTTAACAGTTCACCCATTACCTCTCCCCCGGCGCCGTGGGCAAGCTCGACTTTCATCGCGCACCATTCCGGAGTGTTCGTCGTACCTGCTGCATGGGAATTGCCATTTGTCTCACACCGGTTGGATACCGCAGCGCATAAAGAATCGCATCGTCATCCCCGTCTAAAAAAACGTATCTTTTTATTCCCTGTTCCGATAACGCATACGGGAGAACGGGCATCCCTTCCCGAAGCCTGCCCGGTGGAACGAAACCTTCAAGTTGTTATGTGCTCTGCGTAGTGCAACGGAGTGACAGTGTGAAATTTTCCACACTTATCGGCTATTTCGAGAAGCTGCAGGCAACGTCCTCATCCAACCAGATGACCGGGATCCTTGCAGACCTCCTCCGCACGGCAGATCCCGAAGAAATTGATGCGATATGCTATTTTACGCTCGGGAGGATCGGGCCGGAGTATTCCGACGTGCTCCTCGGACTGGGGGAAAACCTGGTCCGTTCTTCTATCGCCCTTGCTGCCGGTGTCGACGAAGAAAAGTTGGAACGTATGAAAGAGACGGGGGATCTGGGGGATCTTGCCGTCAATGTTGGCGGCCCGGTCCAGAAGAAATTTACAGACGTTTTTTCCTTTGGCGATGCGCTCACTATTGACGATGTTAAACGGGGATTTGCCGCGATCGCTGCCACAACAGGATCGCGATCCCAGGAAACAAAGAAACTGATCCTTGCCGCGATGATCGCCGGTTCCACCCCTGCCGAACGCCGTTACCTGGTGCGGCTTGTGACCGGGCAGATGCGCATGGGTGTCGGGGACATGACCCTGCTTGATGCACTGGCGCAGGCATTCCTGGGTTCGAAACAGGAACGCCCCG
>JAJRCL010000024.1 GCA_028679035.1 Methanomicrobiales archaeon
AAGCTGGGAAAATTCGAATCGTGGGCAGCATGCCGGCGTACCATCGAACAGGTCCCCCACCTCGGCACCAGAGAGACCTATGCAACCGTGTATGCACCCCTGGAAAAAACACCGTTCTCTCCGCACGTGGTTATTATCATCGCTGGTCCGCGGGCAATGCTCAAGCTTGCCCAGAGTGCGCTGTACCCGCTCGGGGGAAGGCTGCACGGGACCATGGCCGGGATCCAGTCGGTCTGCTCGGATGCGACTGCCTTCCCGTATCTGTCCGGTGAAATGAATTTCTCTCTCGGGTGCGACGGATCGAGGAAATTCTCCGGGATCGCCGACAACGAGATGGTTATGGGTATTCCCGGTGAGCGCATCGGGGAGATTGCCCGTATTCTGAAACTCGTCACTGGTGCACCGGGATCAGTCTGAACCTTCTTTATGAACACCCCATTCCCGCAGTATCCTGTGTACTGCGGAACAGGCGCATGGAACCGCTTGTGCAACAGCTGGTTCGAGGGTCTCGGAAAGCGGCATAACGGTCCCTGCTTCAATACCGACCAGGACTACGTGGGGGGAGACACCAATTTCTTTTCCTATGGCGACTGCCTCTGCAATGCCGATATCATGAAAGGATGATCCCGGGACATCCCATGTGGGTATCCCATCGCGGAATACCCGCACATCTCCGATCGATCCTATCCCTGATGTGGCGTCTACGATAATGACGCGGTCATAACCCTCCATCAGGGAAATGAGCTCAAGACCTCCCGTCCCCCCGTCAACGGCATCAAGGTGCGGGCAGTTCTTTTCCAGAAGGGCGAGTACGTGAAGCCCGGCAGCATCGTTACCGCGGAACGGATTACCACAGCATATGACCCGTATTTTCATCGACAGGTTCCCAACAATCGTCTCACCTCCGGCACTATCAGGCTGCTGATGCCAACCGTGTGAAGGAAAAGGGATCGAAATCATGACGAAGCCGCAATCCCGGAAAGCACAGCAGCAAGGCTTTCCTGACCTCGCCATTGTCAAGGCTTATCATCCGTCACATGGAATCTGTATTTAACGGTGATCGGTGTGCAGATTTCGATGAAACTGGAGATGAAGGATACTCCCGGGCAGCTCGTGACCGCGCTGAAACCTATCTCTGAAGCAGGAGGCAATATCATTGCCATCGTGCACCAGCGGGACGCCACCAGCACATCGGACACCATCGATGTTCAGGTCGTCCTCGAGCTCGCGGAGAAAAGACTTGGCCCTCTCATTGAAGACTTAAAACAGCACGGCGTCCGTGTCCAGCGAATCGGGAAGGAGCGTCTTATCCATCGCCGTGATTTCATTATTATCGGCCACATCGTGCACACTGACCTCTCCGATACAGTGGACCAGATCGACCGTACGGGTTTTTCAGAAGTCTCCGAAATCCAGATGGTAATGCCCGGAATCCATGAACCATCAACCGCCCGGATCACCATCAAGGCGACGCATGCCGACGACATGCAACGGGCCGTCGAGATACTGCGCAGGATAGCGGTCCACAAGGATATCCTGGTCATCGAGCCGGTGGAGGAGGTTCTATGAAAATCGCCCTTCTCGGCTTTGGTTCCGTCGGTCAGGGAATTGCCCGGGTTCTTGCGGAACGGGATCTTGGGATCACTATTACTGCACTTGCCGATTCAAAAAGCGGCATCATCGATCCGAATGGGATTTCCCTGGAGAGCGTTCTTGCCCGCAAGGAGCAAACCGGTTCCTGCGGGAAGACCGGGATCACTGCTGAGGAGATCGTCCGCACCGCCGACTATGATGCCCTCGTGGAAGTTACACCTACTAATGTTCAGGACGGGGAACCCGCCCTCTCCCATATCCGGACTGCACTCGCTCGGGGAAAACATGCGGTCACTTCCAACAAAGGACCAATAGCAATTGCGCTTCCCCAGCTTCGCGCCCTTGCACAGGGACGGGGCGTGCAGCTCCGGTACGAAGCGACCGTATGCGGTGCCATTCCCATCTTCCATACGCTCGAGCACGGTCTGGGCGGCAACCGGTTCCTTGCCATCCGCGGGGTCATGAACGGGACCTGTAATTACATCCTCTCCCGGATGGCCGCAGAGGGGCTCACCTATGACCAGGCACTTATGGAAGCCCGCCAGCTCGGATATGCAGAAGCGGATCCGACCTACGATGTCAGAGGCATCGATACAGCGATCAAACTCGTGATCCTGGCAAACTCCATTTGGGGACTGGGTGCGCGACTGCCCGATGTGGATGTTACCGGGATTGACCGGGTGACACCCGAAGCCCTGAGCCTTGCTGAAAAACAGGATTGTACGGTCCGCCTGATCGGAGAGGCGATCCAGGAACCATCGCTCCTCCGCGTCTCCCCCCGGATCCTTTCCAAAGACCATCCGCTGGTCGTGTACGGCACCCTGAATGCGATCACGCTGGAAACGGATCTGGCCGGCGAGCTGACATTTATCGGGAAAGGAGCCGGTTCCAGGGAGACCGCATCTGCGGTCATCGGAGACCTGATTTTCATCCGGGACTGTTATGTCAAAGGTCCTTGAACGGCGCCGGGAATTCCTCGGTATACTGCGTCAATGTACCCTCGAACGTGGGTATTTTACCGTCACCGACCTCGCCGTTGCTGCGGATGTCCCCCGATCCACGGCCCAGGACTGGATCCACCGTTTCCTGGAGGAGCAATGCGTTGTTGCGCAGGAAGAGCAGCGCGGCAGGCATCCTGCCCGGTATGTGGCGACGAGTGCGCTTCCCCGCAGCGCCTGCCGGAGAATCTTTACCACGGTCGATCGCGATGAAGTCGAGATTTACCACGAGTGTCTGAGCATGGGCTGTGCCGCGTTCTGCGAGCACCATCATCGCACCGCCGGGGGCGTATTGACTGCGGTCCGCCGGGACGGTACTCTCCTGCGGGAGAGAGCGCGACTCGGACAGGGAGCGGCGGACATCGGCCTGTACCCCTGTGCAGCGGTGGGTGTATCGGCAGTAAGCATCGATGGGGAATGGATTACCCAGCGGATCCGCTGCCTCGGTGGTCCAGCCTATTCGCTGACCGATATGATGAGCATGGCGGAAGGTGTGGAGGAGATCCGGGTCAACAGGGCAGGGGATCTTGTCGACGGGACCGTAAAAACACGTGCCCTGCGGTATGTCGTTATCGGGATCGATGACACCGACTCCCGTGAAGGGGGGGCGACCTTTGCGCTCGCTCTTGCCCTCCTCCAGCACCTGGGAAAGCTTGCGGGAGTGCTTCCTATCGGACACCGTGTGGTGATGCTGAATCCAACGCTCGAAGGAAAAACCGTCGGCAACTCGGCAAGTCTCCTGGAACTGGCGATCGAACCAGCAGTGTGCCCCCGGGTTATCGAGGCAGTGTTGCGGTTTGTCGAGGATGAGGCTTTTTCACCGGACTGGGGGGTCGCGATTAAACAGGGATTCCAGGTTCCCGGTGCGTTACGGGATTTCGGCGGAGAGGCACGGACAAGAATCATTTCCCGCTATCAAGCTCTCGAAGTTGCTGCTTCTTCCGGGGTTCTCCTCCGCGGAGGACGGGGCGTTATCGGAGCACTTGCTGCGGTTGCGTATCTGGGGCAGGACAGTTCCGTTCTTCTGGACCCCCATGCCCGCCTCCCGCGGATAACCGCGTGATACCTGGTCTTCCTTGAAGTCCGGATAAAAAAATGAAAAGAAAATTATTCGTCCTTTTTTACCGGAGGGACATTCACGAACCGCCAGTACAGTCCCAGGTCCCGGATCACATTCGCAAATTCATCAAACTTGACCGGTTTGACAATGTAGCTGTTTACGCCCAGGTTATAACTGTCCACCACGTCACGTTCTTCCTTTGAAGAGGTGAGTACGACGACCGGTATGGTGCGTGTATGCGGGTTTTCCCTGATCCTGCGGAGGACTTCGAGACCATCGATTTTCGGCAGCTTGAGGTCGAGGAGAATAACCTTCGGTTTCTTTTGCGTATCGCGATGGGCGTAGGATCCGGTGCCGAATATGAAATCAAGGGCCTCCTCCCCGTCCCATGCAACATGGACCTGGTCGCTTAAGTTGCACCACCGGAAAACGTGGAGTATTAACTCAACATCATTCGGGTTGTCTTCGACGAGGAGGATCTCAACATTCCTCTCTGCCCGGTTCATCATACCATTGTCTCCCAATTAAGGGAAAAATATATCGTTCCAGCGCGTCGCGGGGAGTGATTATGACCTTCATCTGTCAAATTGAAAGAAGACAGGAGAAAAAGAATAATTATCCGATTGAAAAAGGGTTTAAATAAGGACGGAATTGCTGAAAATATGTTGATTTTTATTTTGAATTATCGCATACCCTTATCCGCGGAACGAAGGATGTCTCTCATGCACCAGAACACCCCGGGGCCGGTCAAGTGTCACTGGGGGGCCAAATACTGGAAGCCGGTGTGGGGACTGATTGTCACGGCTCTGTTGCGGGGGTGATTTCTTTGACAATTTATAAGTCATCTCACTTATGACCTATCCATATGACCTGGGATCAGGAGAAGATCGCACGGATCACGAACATTCTCAAAGAAACTCCTGCCGGTCTTACGATTTCCGATTTGTCCGATCGCCTGAAGATGAACCGGAACTCCCTTGCGAAGTACCTCGAAATGCTTCTTATTTCCGGAAAGGTTGAGATGGAAACTTTTGGGACCGCGAAAGTGTACTGCCTGTCCCACCGGATCCCCCTGTCGGCAATGCTGGGCTTCTCTTCCGATCTGATCGCTGTCCTTGACGGGGACCAGCGTGTCGTCCAGGTGAATGATCCATTCCTCTCATTCTTTGGTATGCATCGTGATGCTATTCTCGGGCGCAGGATTAGCCAGCTCGAGGTCCCGGAACTCGCCCGGCTACCGCTGGATTGTCTTCCCCGGCCTCTGCATGAACCATACCCCGAGGTCATATGCAAGAGAAAGGGGATCGATACTTACCTTCGCATTAAAAGCGTACCGACCGTATTTGAAGATGGGGGCAAAGGGTGCTCCCTCATCCTTGAAGACGTTACCATCCAGCGGCAGTACGAACACCGATTGGAAGCGAGTGAGGCACGCTACCGGGCTGTCGTTGAGGGGCAGACGGAACTGATTATCCGGCGTAAGCCGGACCGGACAGTGACATTTGCGAACGATGCTTATTGCCGTTTCTTTGGAGTACGGCGTGAAGATATTGAGGGAAAGATATACCCAATCCAGGCAATTCCGGAGGACCGGGAGAAAATCGAAAACGCGATCCAATCGCTTTCTCCCCATTTACCAGATACTTCCGTCGAAATCCGCGTGCATGACCCGTCCGGAACCCTGTACTGGTTCGAGGTGTCCCTGCACGCATTGTTTGACACGCTTGGCAACCTCACCCGGTTTCAGAACGTAGGACGCGACATCACGAAGCGGAAAAATGCCGAAGAAGACCTCGCCCGGCATGCTGCCAGTCTCCAGTTTCTTTCCGAGAGTGCAATGTCGTATGTAGGGGTGTCTTCTGTACCTGCCATCTATGCATCCATATGCACGAGGCTCAATCAGCTCATGCCAAGGGCTCTGATAAACGCGAATTCCTATAATCCGATCGGCCGCTGGCTGAATATTCAGAGCATTTCGGATCATATGGAACCCGTCCTCGAAGAGATACTGGGAAAAGATTACCGAAAGGCGGTGTTTCCGATCAATGATGAGGCACATGCGACCTTTACCCTGGGAAAACTCCAGCAAATCCCGCTCTCGTTCTACGACTTCACATTTCACCAGTTCCCCGCTGAAGCCTGTGAGCGCCTGGAAAACGCGCTGGGAAACCCGGTCTTTTATTCGATCGGACTCGCATCGGACGGGGATTTCTTCGGAAATGTGAATATCTTCCTGCCCCGCGACGAAGCGTTAATCGATCCCGCGATGATCGAGACATTCGTACACCAGGTATCCCTCGCACTGCGAAGGAATCTCGCGGAAATGAGTCTTCTTGAAAGTGAGGAAAAGTACCGCGTTCTGGCAGAAAACTCACTGGACGGTATTGCGATCGCGGACGTTGGAGGCAATATCTGGTATGGGAACATGGCGGTGGGGCAGATGCTTATACCCGAGGAGAAGAATTCGCCCGTGGGAAAAAATCTGTTCCGGTATCTGGATCCTGATGCTGCTTACCATCTGCAGGATCGAATCGCTGCGATGTCGACGGATAATCCCAGTTTTTCCGGTATTTTCCGCATCGTGCACAAATCAGGCGATGAACGTTGGCTGGAGTGCGTCGCTACACGCATCGAGTATCTCCACACGCCTCTGGCAAGCTTTGCCTTGCGGGATATTACCGGATTACGCAGGACTGAACGGGAGCTCCTTGTCAAGGAAAAGGCGATGGAGGCCTCGATCAATGGAATGGCGATTCTTGATCGGTCATTCCGCCTGATTTATGCAAATCCCTCATTCTGTTCCATACTGGACTTTGTACCAAAAGAAATTCTGGGTTCAGATGCCGCGATTATAACCCGCGGCAGTGAAGAATTCCTTGCCGCAATGCGCCAGCTCTCGGAAACCGTTGTCCGGGATGGGAAATGGTTTGGGGAGGTCCGATCCCGTAAAAAAGATGGCTCCTTTCTCTACCTGATGGTATCGGCAACGCTGGTGAAAGATGAGGCAGGAGAGAGTATCTGCACCCTCATATCCGTCGTGGATGTCACCGAACGTGAGCACTTTGAAGAGGCCTTCAAGACAACGTATGAAAAGCTCCGGGAAGCCATTGAGTTTATCCCCGATCCGACGTTCGTTGTCGACTGTGATCGTAAGGTGGTGGTATGGAATACCGCCATAGAGAATCTTACCGGCGTTTCCCGCGAGCAGGTACTGGGGAAAACGGGCTATGCAGAGGCATTCTGGTTTTTCCAGGGGATCCGCCCGATCCTTGTGGATTTGATCAAGCTGCCGGCGTATGAAGTGTCCCATCTTTATCCGGGAGTGCGTCGTTTTGGCGACAATATCTATGTGGAAACGTTTGTTCCCGCACTCCGGAACGGCCTGGGAGCATTTCTCTGGGGTAAGGCATCCCCCCTCACCGATGACGAGGGAAAATGTATCGGGGCAATTGAATCGATACGGGACATTACCGAATGGAAGCGGGCGCAGGAAGCACTTCGCAGGTTCCGGGAGGACGGGCCGGATCTGTCAGCGTCCTGCGAGAGGATATGAGGGAACGATACACCGCTCAAAAGACACCCTGGTGTGTTCACGCTTGTTTTTAAACAATCACCATTTTTTTTAAATCATTGGTGGATCTGCTGCATCATAGATCCATACTGCCGGTCCGGTACCCTTCGAGGTCAAGAGAGATGGAGGAAAATCCAAGATTTTTCAGCTCCCGCACAATGTCCTCCCGCCGGGCAAAAATACGCTCAAGGTCGTCCCGGGCAACTTCAATCCGTGCCATGGAACGATAGGTACGGACACGCACGGCAGGAAAACCCCAACTCCGGAGGATAGTTTCCGCCGACTCTATCTGTAAAAGGCGGTCTGTCGTGATTTCCTCTCCGTATGGAATGCGGGATGCAAGGCATGCCTGGGAAGGTTTGGCCCAGAAATGCAGGCCAAGATCCCGCGCGATCGCACGGATGTCATCTTTGCCGATTCCTGCCTCAATAAACGGGTGCACAATCCCGGCCTCATCTGCAGCGATAAGTCCGGGCCGGTATTCTGTCAGGTCAGAGAGGTTTGCACCATCAGCAACCGCGGAAATTCCCCACTCGTGGGCCTTTTCTTTCAGAACCGCAGATGCACGCCGGCGGCAATGGTAACATCGGTCACGGGGATTACCCCGGAAGCGGGGATCTTCGAATATCGGAAACGGGAATACGGTGCAGTCCAGACCATAGTGTTCTGCGGTGGCTACCGCTTCCTCGATCTCGGTCCGGGGAACAAGCGGGCTCGCCAGCAGCAGGCACCGGGTCTTCTCTCCGAGAACCTGCCGTGCGACGACGGCAAGAAGACCGCTGTCGACACCACCGGAGTATGCGACGAGCAATGAGCCGTAATCACGGATCCGGTCCTTCAGTGTTTGCAGCTTCTGATCCATCTGTCGTCCGTCCAGTCCCCGGTCACCGGGACCGGTTCGTCGTATTCATGCATGGAGTGTCCCCGTATTTCAATGATGTGTGAGCATGATCAGTACCAGTAGCTGTGCAGTGCCCGCTTCCTTTTCCCGGAATCCATGTAACTGCTCACGGAGAATAAACAGTATCTTTTTATATTCAGCGGGTGCAAAACGTTACAAAAAAGGACGGATTGTATGAAACCGGAGGATTTCAAGAAGATTATTTCCCTTGCGATCGATCGCGAGATTGAATCGTATACGTTCTACCGCACTCTTACCGACAAGGTGAAGGACGCAGCACTGAAGAAAATGTTCACCGAACTTGCCGGCGAGGAAACGAAGCACCGGGAGTACTTACAGGGACTGCTCACCAAGGGCCCGCAGGCATTCCATGTCCAGGAAAAGGCAGATTACAAGATCGCCGACATGCTCAAATCCCCGCCGCTGACCGCCAGCTTAAAGCCCATCGACGGTATTGTCCTTGCAATCCGGAAAGAACTGGATGCGATGCAGATGTACACCCAGCTGGGAAAGGCAGCCGTGGATGCTGATGAAAAGAAGATGTTCTCCGAGCTCGCAAAAATGGAGAATGGCCACAAGGCGCGGCTCGAGGACCTCTACACCAACATGGCATTCCCCGAAGTCTGGTGACATTCCCACCGTAGAGGAGCTTCCGCTCCCCTAATCCAACAATTTCATCCATTCTGCGTACCGATTTCATTTCCTGCGACGTTTACGTTTCCCGGTGAAAACGGTTTCCGGCACGGCACCGGTATGACCCAATCTCTATCCCGATACCCGGTACAGCAGGTGCACGTATCCATCCCTGAGCGGTTCCGCCTTTTCCAGCATAAGGGAAATTGTGCCTGATCCCGCGATGCTCCGGTAAAAGGGTGTCCCGATTGTCGGCGTGACCACTGGGACTACAACGAGACTGATAACATCCACAAGGCCGGCGTCCAGGAGAACGCTGTTGAGGGTTCCACCGGTATCGGTTGAGATCCTGCGGATTCCGTACTGTCCGCCCAGTGCAGAAAATGCAGCACGGAAATCAACACGATCCTTTCCTGCGACAACATACTCATACTCCCGTTCCTGAAGAAACCGGATATACGATGCCGGGGTATTTTCCGCAACAAGAACGATGATATCACGGATGTACTCCATCCGCCGGTAAAAATGCAGCACGTCCCGAAGGATCCCCCGGGAATCCACCACTCCCCACCAGGGCCGCCTATCGTCCGGTGCGATAACCCTTTTCCTGCGGTCATATTCCTCTTCCGGTGGGATGTCATCGTGGGCGGCAGCAACGGTCTGCGACCCCACGAGGACAAGATCCGGCTCCTGTTCAAGCAGCAGGGGGTAGTAGATACCATAATCGCAGGCAAATCCCGTAAGCGATCCGTTGCAGCTGATCGCGTTTGACATCACAACGTGCGGAAACATATCCAAAAGAGGGGACAGGGCACAGTTAAAGTTTTTCGGGAGCGTCGGGAAAAGCCATATCGTTTATCTTTCAGTTACTCAACAAGAGAAATACCGCCAGCAAGTGTGGATGCCGGAATCCTTCCGCGATGGGATAGCCGCAACTGCGATGATCAACGCTCGGAAAAATATCAGTAAAAATACCCTTTTGGACGTGTGAGATGAAGGTGAAGTTTCCTCCCCCTATTCACAACACTATTTTACGCAGGTTCTGTTCCCTAAACCGTCGAACCAGTTATCAAAATTATTCTCGAGGCTCGTCCAAGTACAACATTTGGAAATTACATGGTGATGGTCATCACGATGAACAGTTTGCATGGAACTTTATACATTCGGTATCTCTCTAAAAATTTTACATTACGGTCACATCAGGTTAATACAGAAAGGTTTATTTTTATAAAGAATTAATCAAACCATACTCAATGCCTTAACCGGGTTGAGATGCAATGCATCCCTGCCGCACGGCACATACGCCCTGCCCATCCGTCCTTTTCCGTTCGGCACATTGCATTCGGGCAGGGACTTTTTTTGAACGAAAAAACGGTAGCGAAATAATGAGTGAGGGCTGGCTGTCAAAAAATAATCATGCCGGATGAAGAGTCAATTCTTGAAAAGAGTACTGTCCAGTGATGTGCAACACCAATCGTGATCCAACCGGACAAGGGAGGTCACGTACTGCATTTTCTTTCCATGGCGTTACGATTCCCCGGGATTCTGCAAATCATTAAATACCCTTTGAACAATACCTGCGCGTCATCAGGAGATTTGTTTAATGGCACTAAAAAAAGGGGCGATCCCTCTGACCGTTCTTGCTGGCGTGATTCTCATTATCGCCCTTGCAGGTACCGGGTGTACTTCAACGTCGAATCAGAGTCCGACGTATTCCCCCGTGACTGCCGTTGCGAAAAATGTAACGCATTATATGGACAGTCTCCCCTTCCCGAATGAAGTATTCCCGGGTACGCCGGTCAACGTCGTAATCGACGTTGACATGGACCTTGCAGCGGGATCTTCGATCAGTGTAAAAAACGGGAATACAGAATTTGGAGTCGGCCAAACGATCATTGACCCGAGCAAGGTCACCCTTCGGCAGATGTTCAACCCCTCAGCCCCGGACGGGACATATACGGTAGCGTATACAACGTGCTGGGCAGACACCGGAAAATGCGAGGATGGCAATTTCCAGTTCTCAATCAACCGGACTCTCGCCGCATCGTATACCGACTGGCGGGGCAAGCAGGACGCGA
>JAJRCL010000151.1 GCA_028679035.1 Methanomicrobiales archaeon
ACGACATGGGGAAGCCCGGCATCCAGCTGCTCCGCGATAGCGGCATTTGCCTGATCCACGAGCAGCCGTACAAGGTTTTTGTGCCGGAACGCATCGCCGGAGAGGTCCAGGATGTCCTTGACCAGTTCGCGGCCATCGTTGAAACGGAGCCAGAACTGTTCATAATCAAGGGCAAGGGCGATTTCCTTGCAGGCCTCTTCTGTATAATGGTCTGCGACCAGGTTCAGGTATAATTTCCTTTCCAGTGCCTCAGACCGGTCCCCGACCGCGGATACGGCAGGAATGTGGCGGACAAGATCTTCAACGGAGGGGTTGATCATCCGTGCGATCTCGGCCCCCAGCATTCCGGACGTGATGCCGAAGTCACCTCCCTCATGGTACGGGTTTACGTGGGCGACGAGGTAGCGGTCGATCGCATCATCGGGATGGTGGTGGTCGATCACGATAATAGACAGGTGATAGACGGCGGCAAATTGCAGGGAGGGCTCATCTTCGATCGTCGAACCGTTGTCAGCAAGGATGATCATGGGAAGTTTTTGCCCGTAGCGTGCGGCGTCCTTGAGAGCGAAGTCGAGATCCCGGGTAATATCCTCAATTTCATAGAAGGGAGCCTTTGAAGGCGCACGTTTGAACAAAAAATAATCGGCGTCAAAGTCTGCACCGGTTTCGCGGATAAGAGAGGTGACCGCGAGCTCGATTGAAACGCCGGCACAGATCCCATCGGCGTCCGCGTGGTGGCGCAGGATGATCGGCCGTCCCTCGAAAACGGCTTTGCGGATCAGTTGTGCGATACGGCGCATTCTCGGGCGGAGTCGTTCGAGCACATCACTCCTGACCAGGAAAGGCAATTCAGCAGGTTCAGCCCGTTTCTCGAGAGCCGCATCGATCCGCTTCAGCAGTGCCTCTGCATCAATACCTTCGAGCACGGTGAGAGAGGAGACTTCAATCTGTACCTGGTTGTTCCGCTGCATGACCTCCCCGACAACGGCGATACCGCTCCCGAGCTGTGCCTCTGGATACGCACGTACCCCTGCCTCGACGAATGCGGCTGCATTCACGCTTCCATACCCGTCCACAAGGGTAAATATCGTCGGTCCGCTGGTCTGTTTGATCTGGGCGATCTCCCCTTCGATGCACACCGTTCTCCCGATTTTCTCCGCAATTTCGGAGAGCGGTACACTGGTACCGGTTCGTCGGGCAACCTGTTCCGTGCGGTACTGGGGAACGATCACTTCCTCAAGATCGATATTGCCATTCGGGCGGATCGCAAGGACACGTACAAGGATAGGATCACGTTCTGCATGCCGCGTTTTGACATTGCTTTTGTGAATGAGTCCTTTTACCCGCTCATTCATCTGGACAAACGTGCCGAAGTTGGCAAAGCCCTGGACCTTTGCCGCGTATATCTTTCCCTGTTCGATCTCATCGATTCCGCAGGTCGGTCCCAGCTGGTATACGGTTATTTCATCATCGCGCGACATCGAAGAACTCCTGCAAGTACTTCGCGCTTCATCCATATCTATCCTAGCAGGTTTTTCCACAGGAACGGTTTTTTGGGCTTTTCTCCGAAGGAAAGGACGCCCATTTTCCCATGGTCGACTTGCATACGTAAACCATTTGCCCGCAGGACTCCCATATGTAGGTATGGGAATGGAGAACCGGGCCGCTCTCGCCGGGGTCATTGTCCTGCTTGCCATCATTATCGGTGGGATCATACTAGCGGCTGCCGTGCACGGGACCCGGGACGATACCGCACCGGTGATTACTCCCACAACGGTTCCATCGCCTTCCGGTACGATTGCGGGGAACCAGATCCCAGTGCACCAGGGATCATTCGAATTCCGGATTTCCCCGATGGATTCGCAGGCGAAGCCCGGTGAATCGATAACGTACGTGATGGATATCCTGCCGTCCGGCGGGTTCAACGATACCGTGCACGTCACTCTTGTCGTATCGGCACTGTTTGTAACAAGAAACTATGATCTCGGTACGTACGAACCGCCGTACCCACGCCGGATCGAATACCCCCTAACGGTACCTTCGTCGATTCCCTCCGGCATCACGCTGGAAGGAAAAATTACTGCGGACGGAGGGGAAATCCAGCGGAAGGAGACGATTCACCTGCGGGTCGGCTAGCGGTCCTGCCCTTATCCGGCAGTACCGGCGCCGAATTTATCCCGCAATACTCGCGAGACCACGGCGGATTTTTCTGATAACTCCCGCATCCTGCGAACGGAATTCGTGAGCTGCAGGTTCAGGTCGCCCACCTGTTTCTGCGTGACGTACCGCATTGAGTACCCGTTCTTCATCCGCTCCTCAGCGATTTGGCAGTTGTAAAAGAATTTTTCAATAATTCCGGCCACATCCTGGGCAAGAAAAGGTGCGATACGGCCGGTGCCCGAGGAGATCCTTTCCAGCTCCTGCAGCTGGTGATCAATATCGTTCAACACATCGATGATTGCAGCAAGGGTTCGCTGCTTTTCATCAACATGAGGGTAGTAGTGCATACATCAACAACAAGAAAGACTTCATCAGCAGATTTATAAATATTTTCTGCAGTGCACTACTGCCATGCAGAGCGGAAACATTGTTCTTTTTTTAACAATTATTCACATGGCCTTTAGACATCCGGTCCGCGGTGATTACTTCAAAAAAACTAGAAATCCCGATTGCGTGGTTTCAGTCACGGACATGGATTTCCCGCATTGTCATATCCTGTGGAGCAATAACTTCTCCTGAAAATTGCTTTTCCGCATCACGGCAATGACTGGATGCGGAAGTGTACCGGGAGCTGATATGCACCAGGGCCAGCGTCTGCACGCGGAGCCTCTGCGCCACCTCCCCTGCCTCTGCTGCCTTAGCATGGAAGACCTCAACTGCCCTCGCCCCCGCGGTATCGTCAAAGGTCGCATCATGAATCAGGAGGTCAGCACCCGCACCTCCAACGGCAGCGATCACGTCCGGCACGGGACGGGTATCTCCGGTGTACACCACCATTCTCCCCGGCCGGGGCGGACCCATGACGTCATCGGGGGTAATCTCCAGCGTATGCCCGTCCTTTTCAACGTGGACGGCTTCTCCCCGCTGGAGCCGTCCGAATAACGGGCCAGGCTGAAGGCCGAGCGCAATGGCCCGATCACGATCAAATCTTCCCGGGCGCATGTTTTCCCGGAACACGTACCCGCATCCCGGTATCCCGTGGTTCGTCCCAAAGACCCGCACGGAAAAGCCGCTAA
>JAJRCL010000152.1 GCA_028679035.1 Methanomicrobiales archaeon
ATAATTGAAGAAATGGGGAATTCTTAAAGTTCTGTTACTCCGTTCTTTTTAATAGAAATTTTTACCAGTTATACTAAGAATAGTTCATATTTTTATGTTCTTTATCTATCCACTTCTTTATCTTTCAACTTAATTTCTTTCGAATTGATACATAGATATCTCCCACTATCCTCTTGTTGCTATCCCTTTAACTCCCACCCCTTCTCACTACACTCCAAGAAGTGTGCTTACACTCCGCCATCTTTTCAGGTAGTAACGGCCGATGTTTAATCCTTAATTACTGCCCGCAAATCCTTGCGAATCCGGCGTCGCATATACCATTCCACCATCAATCCAATGGCGTGATAGAGAGGGTTGACTGGCACATCCACATAGAACCGTTTTCCCTTCTCAAGCCATCCCTTTTCTTTCCAGTATTTGTGATCCTTAGGAGCTAAATCACCGAGCTCATCGATTGGCGCCCTCCCGATGTGAAATCCGATCACATCGAAGAGCTTAGACCTGGAGCGTGTTCCACTCTGAAGTGCGGTAAGGAATGCCGCTGCAGCCACCTGTAATTTTCTCTCATTCTCGTCCATCACATAGGGCGGAAGAGGGCCGAATGTTGCATGAGATCGGATTCCCACACGAGCAGATACCTCAAATCCCCAGATACGGGCCACCAGATTCAGGTACTTCAGGACATCGCTCATTCCTGAAAATCCGGCCGTGGTGAGAAGTAAGGCTTTTTGCCGGAAGAAGCGGGGACGGTGGAATATGTAACCATGGCGGTCGATGAACAGTTTCATAAGGTAAGAAACCTGGAATCCGTATACCGGTGAGGCAAAAATTACACCATCTGCATCCATCATTTTCTGCTCAAGCGGGGATGCCTCGTCTTTAAGGGAACAATACTCCTCTCCCTTTTCAAAGCACATATAACATCCTCGGCAGTCTTCCAGGTGAGCGTCCTTGAGCATCACGTATTCCCATTCCACCGGCACCTTCTTCTGGATGATTTCGCGGATCCGTTCCGCTGCTCGGTAGGTGTTACCTTTGCGGGGGCTGCCCATGATAACGAGAACCTTCATAAAAGAACACTTGTTGCTACCGCTTTTAATATCGCCCGTTTCACTTAACTCAAAAAACTGTGCCTACACTCCGCTGTGTGTGGCTACAGGAGAAACAGGGCAAGGAAAACAGTTAGAATGGAGAGAGAAAAGAAAATCACCCGAATCCGTCAACCGATCCAACTCGCCCTCTCCAAAGAAACCATAAATCTCCTGAAAAATACGGGCAACAACGCCTCCAAAGTGATAGATATCCTCATCCAGGACGCCTTTTTCCCAATCCAGTCCCATACGCGTCCTAATAGGAGATTTCCAGTGGGCCCGCTGAGATTCGAACTCAGGACCTCCGCCGTGTGAAGGCGACGTCATACCGACTAGACCACGAGCCCTGATGCATCGGCCGGGATTCGAACCCGGGCTGTTGGCTTGGAAGGCCAAAATCATACCACTAGATCATCGATGCACGTGTTATGACGCAGGTTGCGTCGTGGTATATCGTTTCCGGATGTATTATTTCTTACCATACGCTCGGTGAGGAATCAACGACATTCCCAGAGGAAGGTCCTATTCGAAAGGAAAAGAAAAACGAGAGTTTTATGGGGATTAATATCCTCGCAGTTCCTGTTCGACCTGTTCGAGAGCGGCAATCCGCTTTTCCAGCGGAGGATGGGTGGCGAAGAGTTCCATCAGGGATGCACCGGAGAGGGCCGGGATAATAAAAAAGGCATTTGCACCCTCGATCTGCCGTTTCTTTTCCGGGGGGACATATTCCATCCGGGTGCTGATTTTCTGCAGGGCAGTCATCAGTGCCCGCGGGTTCCGGGTGATCATCGCACTCCCCCGGTCTGCTGCAAACTCCCGGTACCGGGAGAGAGCTGACAGGAGCAGGCTGCTCGCGATCCAGACCACGATGGCGACAATCCAGGCGATGAGCCAGGGATTTCCCTCACGGCGGTCCCCCCAGGAGAGGAATATCGCATTATTCATGATCATTGCGGCGAGCATCGCGACAAAACTTGCGATGGTCATCGTGCGTACATCCCGGTACTTCACGTGGGAGAGCTCGTGGGCAATCACCGCTTCCAGTTCCTCGCGGTTGAGAGTCCGCATGATCGAATCGGTCACGGCGACGACGGCATGAGATGGGCTTCTCCCGGTTGCAAACGCGTTGGGGACCGGTGAGGGCATGACCGCGACCTTCGGTTTGGGTAACCCTGCCTCAGTCGCGAGCTTCTCCACCATCTGGTGCAGTTCGGGATATTCATCCGGTTCTACGATCTTCGCCCCGGTGGTCATCAGGACCAATCTATCGGAGAAGAAATACTGGACCAGAGCGAACACTATCGTGATCGCCCCGATCGCGAATATCGATATACCGAGGGCTGACAGCACGGCGATGAAGATCAGGTAGACGAGCAGCAGGAGGAGCATCGTCATCCAGACCCGCCATGTGAGCCCTATGTCACGCTGCCATTTCATGGTTATATTTATTGAAATGGCGAGATATTAATCCATTCCCTTATCTTCGTAAAACTCATGATTTGACCGGATAGTCAATAGATGTGCCTGGGTGGTATCGGACAGGAAATAACAACGGTGCAACAGCATCTTTTCCGGTCCGGAGGCTTTTTTAATCTTCGGAGAGGACTCTTGATCATGCAGGATGCCAGGCCCGAGCAAATTGCCGATATAGCATATGGCATCTTTGAAATTCTTCTCAACAAGGAGCTCCGGCTCCGCGGACCTGACCTGTTCGAGCTTGTGGAAAAGAGAGAGGATTTCCGGTCACTTTTCGACGAGATTTTCCAGAAGTTCAGCACCGAGTACCCGGATCTTGCGCATGCGCTCACGGAAAAATTCAGCAATACGCTCGCAATCTATGACCTTCTCCGTGCGGGTGAGGGAGTAATCCCAACAAAAACCACCCAGATGTACTGGATTATTCAGGACGCCCCGGGCATGCTTCCGGCAGAGGTGGATGATGAGCTTGCAGGAAAATGGCTCATTTTTCTCGAAGGGGATCGCGTTGACGAAGCGTGGAAAAAGGTGCGCGAGGCCACGGTTAAGGGAGAACTGGGAATTTCAGCGAAAGTAAGTACCGCAAAACTCAACCCGGACTCCCGGGACGATCGCAAGGTCATTTACGTCTATACGAAAGACTGGCGGGACGAGGCTGACGTGATGCGGGTACGTGAAAACCTGCGTGCGATCGGGTTTGTGGACCGTATCGGGTACAAGAGAAATATTGAGACGTTCCGTGGTGAATACAGTAAAAAAGGAAAAAGAATTACGTATTATTCAGCGTAAAGATTACGCCTTGCGTTCCTTGTTCTTCGGCCGAAGATGGGTGTAATTGCATTTGCGGCATTTTGTTGCACGCATCGCATTTCGTGCATTACAGCGCATGCAGATCTTGACATTCAGTAATTTCGCTTCAGCTTCTGGAAAACGTGCCATTCTTACCACCAGACAATCCGGTTCTAATAAAAAGGTTTTTCGAGAGTATAAGACTTGTGCCCAAGAGGATGTACACGATGGTGGATAGTTATTGCAAGCAGACCTGTTGTTCCGAGCAAAGCCAGTCACGGAACGCTACCAGCGCCCGGGCCCGGTGGGAGATCCTGCTTTTTACCGGCAGAGGAAGCTCGGCAAGGGTTGTCCCCTCCCATTCGAAAATCGGGTCATATCCGAACCCCCCGCCCCCTCGCGGATCGACGATCTTCCCGTCAATCCTTCCCGTGAATACCCGTACACCGGAATCATCTGCGTAGGCGATGGCGGTCAGGAAATGGGCGTTGCGGTCTGCAATTCCCTTAAGGAGCCGAAGGATTCCCTCGTTGCCGATGGTGTTCAGCACATAGGCTGCGTACGGCCCCGGAAAACCCTTCAGAGCGTCGATGGAAAATGCCGTATCGTCAACAATAAGGGGCTGGCGCACCACGCTGAACGCGTACGACGCCTTCCCTTCGGCGATTACCTGCACATCGTGGTGCCGGTGCTCAGGGATATCGAGGGCGACGTGTTCCACCGAGACTGTACCCTGGAAAAATTCCTGCACTTCCCGGGCTTTGTGGGCATTCCCGGTCACGACAATGAGGTTCAGAGGTACCGCCCCCGTTTTTCAATTGCCTTTTCCCGTGCGAGCACCTCGTCCGCACCGGTAAACTGGTCCCGGTAGCCTTCGATGAATGCCTTCCGAAGGACCGGAGCGTCCGGGGTCGTGCTCTTCAGCGTCTGGAAGAATACGTGTATATCCACCCCACGGGATTCCACCTCGCTGCTCACCTGCGCCAGGCCGAAATCAATGAGCACGCAGGTTCCGTTACGCATCATCAGGTTGCTTGTCGTAAGATCCCCGTGAATGATGCCTGCGGAGTGCAGCCTTCCGACCATCTTTCCCGCTTCCCTCACCATCTCTGGTGCAAGGGCATGTTTCAGAAGGGTCCCTTCAATCCGCTCCATCACGATCGTGTTCTCGGTGATATCGCGTATGATGGGTGTAGGGACTCCGGAACGGCGGGCCTGGGCGATAAGTCGTGCCTCGACACGCGTCCGTTCCGCGATCAGGCGGTGGTCAAGGGTGGGCATGCGGTATGCCTTACTGCAGCGGCTCTTCACGACATCGTTTTCCCTGATTTCAACTACCGCTTCTGCACCCCGTTCCGTACGGAGGCCCGATCCCTGCACCTGTGGAGCAAACGTCCCGGTGTCCTTTCGCCAGGTCACCTCTACTTCATCGGAACGGAACGCCGGGTTGACGTGTGAATCCGCAACCGGGAGGATAATCCCGTGTTCCAGCATCAGTTTTCCGGTATAGGCGATCATCGCACCGTTGTCCCCCAGGTACAGGGGTTCAGGAACA
>JAJRCL010000153.1 GCA_028679035.1 Methanomicrobiales archaeon
GAGTGGTTCCTTCGGGACAATTCCCCTCGAAGAGGATATTCTCTCTTATTTTTCTGATGTGTCCCCTAAAGGAGAGCAATCGTTTCTCACTTCTTACGGCGCAGCCCATGGTGGAACCCCGATGCCGATCCCGAGGACGGTTATTACGACAGCGAACAGTAATGCCGTCCATAAGATGACCCCGATAATGTCCAAACCCCACCCCGCACGGATCATATCGCGCATTGAAACGTACCCTGTCCCGAATGCGATTGCGTTTGGAGGTGTTGCCACTGGCAGCATGAATCCCATTGATGCACATATCGACGCTGTCAGCATGAGGAGGATCGGATGAATTCCCAACCCTACCGAAGTCACGGCCATAACCGGCATGAGAATGGAGGCGATCGCGGTGTTGGAGGTGACTTCGGTGAGTATTACCACCACGACAGCGATAAGCAGGACGAGCAGCATTACGGGCAGGCCGTCCAGGATGGAGAATGCGCCGATGATCTCCTTCGCGAGCCCGCTGCGGACGAATGCTACGGACAGCGCAAGACCCCCGCCGAACAGGATCAGGATCCCCCAGGGTATCTGCACCGCGGTCTTCCAGTCCATAGTGAATTCCCTTTTCTTCAAGCTGACGGGAATGAGAAACAAGGCGAGAGCTCCCAGTATCGCGATGGTAGAGTCGTCGATCTGCGGAAAAATTACATCCAGTCCCGGGACAGTGACACCGCCAATGACCTTTGTCGTCTCAAAGATCCATGCAAGGGCCATACAAACAAAAATGACGAGGGTATTTTTCTCCCCTCGTGACATGGGGCCGAGAGCTGCCAGCTCCTGATCAATGACGCCCCGGGCCTCCCCTCCGTATTCCGGCATGTCCCGGAACGGCCCGTACACAAGCCAGGCCCAGCAGAGGGGAATAAACAGCACCATGAGAGGTACACCAAACAGGAGCCAGGTGAAGAAATCGATCCGGGGAGCCCCGGGAAAAATGGTCGCCAGCTGAGCGGTGAAAATGCCGTTGGGCGGGGAACCGATAATGGTTGCCATACCTCCGATGCTCGCCGCAAAGGCAACCGAGAGAACGAGGGCGGTGGCAAAAGAGCGCTCCTTTTTCCCGTTTCTCTGACCCTCCGGAATAATCGTCGTTATGATCGAGATCGCGATCGGTATCATCATCATCGCCGTTGCGGTATTGGAGATCCACATGGAGATGAATGCCGTGGCGATCAGGAACCCGAGTACAATGCGGCGGGGGCTGGTGCCGACCATCGAAACGATTCCCAGAGCGATCCTCTTGTGAAGGTTCCAGCGCTGCATCGAAGCGGCGACGATAAAACCACCCAGAAAAAGGAAGATCACCTTATCCGCGTAGGGGGCTGCCGCCTCTCCTGCGGAGAGCACCCCGGTGAGGGGAAATAAGGCGAGCGGGAGCAGGGCAGTCGCCTCGAGCGGGACCGCCTCCGTGACCCACCAGGAGACCATGAGAAGGGTCACCGCTGCAACGTACCGCTCCTGCGTGGTCAGGGGGATGGGAAGCAGGAACGTCACCGCTGCCACCGCAACCCCCAGCAGGATCAGAAGGGCCCTTTTCATGCATTCATACGTGCGAACGATACCTATTTTTCTTTTCGTTTTCGCAATTCTCTTTCAGCCGGCGAGAGGGTGGGGAATCAAAAAAGAATTCAACCGGATTTGATCTTTCTTGTTCGGATTACAGCCGATCTTCCGAACCGCAAGCTCACAACAGCTGCGGCGATCGCAGGATGCGTGGCAGGTCCTGCAGTGTATCCACGAATACCGCAGAATGCTCCAGCATCAGATTGACCTGCTCGTATTCCCCGACGTTCCGGAAATCGGTCCGGACCGCATACACGGGTTTTCCACGGGCATGTCCATACCCCATCTCCCATGCAGTCCCGGAATCGGCATCGGCCCCGTCGCACACGGCAACGACGAGATGCGATGCGTCCAGCGCCCTCAGGTTCATCGCGTAGATCTGTTCCATCGTGCCGGAACCGCGGCCGGCCAGGGAATCGTTCCCCTGTTCCTGCGGGAGGAATACCTCAAAGAAATGCTGCACGAGAATATCCCGCAGCGCCGTGTTCCATGCCCGTTCCGCCTCGGAAAACAACGGGCCCGCCAGGTAGACCCGGAACCTTCCGAATTCCCGAACGTCCATCGCAGGAATATCCGGAAAGCGGGACAAAAACACGCCTCTTCCCGGTCGTCTGGACGGCCGGCCTTCGACCGGTCCGTAGTGGGTAAAGTTCACGCCACAGGAAGGAGATGAGTCCACTCCCAGGATACAGAGAGGGTTTCCATGGACACGAAGAACTGCGTGGACCTGCTCTTCCGCGTCGTCCAGGACTTTTTTAAACGCCGGCGTGTCGAGCCCTTCCCGGAACGTCGTCGGTGCCCGTTCTTTCCCGAGGTATGTCGTTTCGGGGCAGGGCAGGGGAACAAAATCGATCCCGAACGCTCTGCAGCGTTCACGGGCACTGGAAAATGCGTTCAGGAGGGTTTCTTCGGTAATCCCCGGTGGGCGCAGTGCCGGTTCCTGAATACAGGGACAGGCGAGGACATACATTTGATATCGTATTTCATCTCTCAGCTGATCAATGATCCCTCTTTTTGCCTGCC
>JAJRCL010000154.1 GCA_028679035.1 Methanomicrobiales archaeon
CACCGGGGTGGGCACCAAACTTTGAGGAGAGCTCCACCATTGAACCGGTGTTCGGGACACGGATCCGCAGCACCAGCCCGGCATGGGGGGCGTGTTCCTTGATCTTTTTCAGCTCCTCGATATTATCGAAGGTCACCAGCGGCTTGTACTGGTCCAGCGCTTCCAGTGTCTCGATCGGCTTGATGGTATTGGCATAGATGATTTTATCCCAGATCCAGTCCTGGCGCTCCTTGTCCGGCATGTCCCTGATATTCTCATACACGATCATGAACTCGGGCATAGAGGCCACGTCGAAACTGCAGCCCATGGCATAGAGCGTTTTGACAATTTCCGGGTTCGAGTTCGCCTTCACGGCGTAATAAGCCTGGACATTTGGCAGGTTTGCCTTGAATTCTGTGTAATTCTCGCGGATCTTCTTGTGATCAATGACAAAAATAGGCGTACCCTGCTCCCGCGCCAGCTTCTGCAGGAGCTTCTTCTGTGATCCGGTGATATGGGGCACCCCGTTCGTGCCCTTTCTCCGTTCCCCCGACGGCCCTTTTTCCTTTCCCATACCATGTATGGATCAGTTGACGAATAAGAAATTTTTGAATTGCCAGACATCCTCGGTATCGTAGTTATTCGCCGGGTTCTCTTGGAAGTAGACCGTACGGTTTTTCAGCGGGGTCCAGTCTGACGGGCCCGAGTAAAACTCCCCGAGATACGGCAGGGCGATATCCAGGACAAAATCGTGGGGAAGGTCGTCCGGCAGGCAGAATCCCCGGCGGGGGTTGAGAATCATCCACATCACCGCGGTCACGACACCGAGGGCGACCTGGACGGTCGTCGCGTTCTGTCCGGGGGCGAGCAGGTGCGCTTCCCCGATGGAGAGGATGCTTCCGGTCCACCAGCAGTGGTACGGGTGTCCCATCAGGAGTGCTCCGAGGGTATCCGCACCGGAGAGTATCTCGTCATCCCGCAGGATCCGCAGACGCGACTGCATCTCGTAGTTGCGGCACTTCAGCTCGTGCAGGGAGACGATCGTCCCGTCACAGGGCATATAGGCATAGTGCACGGTGGGACGGTATACTGCAACCCCATTTTCCCAGACGGTCCAGCGATCGCATATCCCGAATGCCTCCCCGTGCCGGATCACCATTCCGACAATCTCCTGGTGGGGGACCCAGGATCGCACCCAGGTGTTCATCCCCATCTGCGCGAGCATGATCTGGTTTTTCGGCCCGGTGGGAGGCACGTGCGCGAGAAGTGGAAATTCCTTCTCATGCGTTCCCCACCCGATTTCTGCCGGTGCGGTTCCTTCCTCCCGGAGCCCTTCGATGCTCCAGGTGCCGACAAATTCGTCCACTTCCTTGGGCCGGCAGGAGATCTGGGTATCCCGCTCCGAGCAGTGGATCACCTTAACGCCGACCTCCCGGGCGAGCAGGGCAAAATCCTGTTCCCGGATCAGCCGCTGCATCCGTGCCGGGTCGGTGGCGATCCCTTCCGCAACCATCCGCTCGGCGATATCAATGAGTCCCTGTTTGGCAAAATGCGAGATCAGGCCGGGGTTTGCCCCGTGGTCCACGATGAAGGTGGTCGCGTCCTGCCAGGAGCTCGTCAGCTCTTTCAGGCGCATCTGCCGGGCATAGAGAGATTTTTCATACGGGGTCCCAACGAATCGCTCCTCATACGAGTCCCACACTTCGACGGATGTATTCATGTAAAGGACGTCGTGATCGTGACACCACTGGACAATCGCGCAGCAGTCGATATTCCATGCAAGGTCGATGCACAGCCCGCCCTGTTCCAGGTATTCGGAAAGGATCTGTTCCAGGTTCTCCGGCGTGATCTTTCTGCAGAAGAAATGGACCCCCTTCTCAGTAAACGAACGCAGCTCTCCGGCCTTGTCCTCGAAATCAAGGATCGTGATATTTTCATACGGAATTTTGACGTGCTTCAGCAGGATCGGGAGCGTGCACCGCGCTACTGCCCCATAGCCGATAATCAGGACCTTTTTCTGGAATTCCACCGCAAGGTGCCGGGAATTAACCTCTTTGGAGCGGGATTTCTTTTTCATTTCCCTCAGAAAATATATCGGTGCTTGCAGAAATAAAACTGATAGCTGACGAAACGGCATGCAGATCCCACGGGTGAACACCTACCCGGTTCAATCCTCTTCCCATGCCGGCAAAGGATAGCGTCCGGAATTCCGTAATCGCTTAAAATTATGCAGAATTTATTAAGAAATAGTGAAATAATGCCCATTTTATTGGAGAAAGGATTTAAACAAGTGCATTGTATAACATGCATCTAAAAAAAAGGAGATAACGATGGTCTGGTTAAAATGCCCCCGGTGCAACCACGTCTGGAATTATCAGGGGAAAAATCCGTACAGCTGTAACTGTGCATATTGCCGTACCGGAATTTCGATTAAAAAACATACGTACGAATCAGAAAGAGCGGGAATGGCGATTATCGATTGTATGTGATGATGAAATCATTTTTTGCTTTATAGATTCAGGAGAATAACGGTAACCCGTCATTCTGTGAGTGATGGTGAGGTGCAGTTTGCTATCGCCCGTGGTCCACAGGAGCAAAAGTCGAATCCGACTGCCCTTTCTCCTCCACCCCTGCGTTTTTTTTTAGCAGGCAGTGAGTCGGTTTGGTCCGCACCCGATGTTGTGCCAATGCACCAACAATGAGCCCTGCTTGATCGGTGGGCTCAATATTCGGCGACAATGCCATAACGGAACGTGGAAATACGCTGTAATGAATATTAAAAAGTGGTACTACTTTGTTTTGAGGGTTATGCGATAGGTGCATCGGGGAGCTGAAGACTGATGCAGATGGGTCCTCTTTACCGTGAACGGCGTATGCTGCATCGTCTGGGCACGCTGGAGAAATTTTCCGACTGCGTTTCCCGTTGCCTTGATGCCACAGATCTGGATTATCTCGCCCACATTACCGGTGAGCACCCGGGACTTCTGAAGTGAGGAGTACACTGATTCGCCAATTTCCCACTGTCGTTTTCTTACTTCACTTTTCATCATTTTCCACACCTCACTTTTTCAGCGGTCACATTGTCGATGCAATACAATTCTTCACGGAATCAACCGATCACGAGTGAACTGTGTCGTCCTGGAATGTCCACAATCTTCCCTGCGCGCTGAACGCTGCAGATTCAGGAAGAAAAATGTGAGAATTAGAACCGTGGGGTCCGGTGCTTTGGAAGGCATTCGAGACAGTACACGGGCCGGCCCTGGGTTGGTTTAAAAGGAACTTCGCACTCTTTTCCACAGTCTGAACAGACTGTCTTTGTCATTTCGCGGGGACCAAAATTGCTCGGGCCGCCGAATCTTGTTCTGGTTTCCATTATTTCTACTCATGCAGATCGATTTCTGCCTATACACATGGAGCCCTGAGATGATTAAGTCGACCAGATGAAACTATTATTTATCGGATTATCTTCGGTACCAGTGCAAATAAACAGTTTTCCGGGCTTCATTTCCGAATAACTGCGATAAAATTCGTAATTTACCGAGAGATTAAATAGGTGCCTTGCCGAATCTCTCTCTATGAAATATCTTTACGCCGGTATCCTGCTCGTCATTTCACTCATGCTTGCAGCAGGATGCGCGAATCTCGGGAGTTCTTCACAGGGCTCGGGAGCGCTCCCGGGCTATTCCGGGGAGTCATTTGTTCCGGCCTCCAAGGACGCCGGCTGGGCAGTCGCGCCCACGATGGTGCCGACGATGGCGCCAGGGATCGCGAGGATATCCGGAAGCAGCGTCACCGACCAGAAACTGATAAAAACCGGAAGCCTCACGCTGGAAGTACAGAAAGTTCCGGACGCACTCACCGCGATGAAGGGGATCGCCGAAAAATATGGCGGGTATCTTTCCTCATCTTCCCTGTCCCAGGGCTCGGCAGACCGTCTCTCCGCGACCGCCACGCTCCGGGTTCCTGCCGGGCAGTACGACGCGATGCTCGCGGAAGTCCGTACCCAGGGAAAGGTCATATCCGAATCCCTGAACGCCCAGGACGTCACGGAAGAGTACGTGGACCTGACCGCCCAGAGAGAGGCGAGAAAACGTCAGCTGGACCAGTATAACCTGATCCTGCAGAAGGCAGACAAAATCGAGGATATCCTGAAAATCCAGGTGGAGATCGAACGGGTGCAGGTGGAGCTCGACCGTCTGCAGGGACGGCTCCAGTACCTGGACAACCGGGTCGACCTCGCTACACTCTCAGTCTACCTGCAGGAACCGGCGCCCATTGGCGGGAATACCGGGTACGACCTTGTGGCGGTGATTAACGATGGCATCCGGGGTTTCATGGGCATGGTAGGGGCGCTCATTATCCTGTTCTTCACACTCCTCCCGCTGGTCTTCCTCGGTGTGCTCGGGTATGGTATCTACCGCTGGAGGAAACAGAAATCTGCAGTCTCTGCCCCCCTGCCTCCCGAACCGCCGAAACAATAATTTTTTCTTTTTTCAAGGGTTGGAAATTCTGATCCGGAACCGAATACATTTCCGGTACGAACGCTCAGGAAACCCGCTTTCTCTGACGTAAGAGTTGATGCCGGTGCGTATCAGCACGCATTCTTCTCCGTACGTGCCATAAGAGCTGTTCCTGTCGATGGCGATAGCCTTGGTTCCACATCACAGGAAATTGCCTAAAAAGAGAGATAATTTACGAAATTATTTATCAGATGACTTAGAACCGGGGTTTCCGGTATTTGGGAAGGCACTCGCGGCAATAAACCGGGCGGCCTTCGGTTGGCTTGAAGGGCACTTCACATTCTTTCTTGCAGTCTGAACAAACTGTCTTTGTCATCTCTCGGGGCGCTCCGAAGTTTCTCGGGCCACCGAATCTGCCTCTTGTGTTTTCCATTATTAATGCTCATGCAGATATTCTTCTGCCTGTACACATGGGAGCCTGAGATAATAAAGTAGCTGAGGGGGCAGGATCCCGTCTCTTGCCCGGTCTCCCAGCCGCCGGTCCCATGCAATCCTGAGAATGGTGCGTGCAAACCATTGCGACGAATGAACCCGGAGATCCTATCCTGGTGCTCGATCGGGCCACAGGGCAGCCGGTTATTATCGTTCCGAAATAATTCTCCATTATGGGAAATGCCCGGCTTGATCTCCGGCGCGTGTTCCACCGGTGTATCACCTGGATCACCGTTGTATCCCTGGTTCTCGCGAACGGTATCACCATTATCCTCGCCGTGGTCAACCACTGGGACCTTGGAACACTTCTCTACATTTACTGGTTCCAGAGTGTATCAATCGGCATTTCTACCGTACTGCAGATCCTGGCGCTGCGCGAACGTGATCTTCCGGCGTCAGACCGCACAGCGTGGCTTGGACGCGGGGGCGATCCGAAGGATCCCCCGATCGCATTTACGAAAGGAAAATTTCTGGTGGCCGGGTTCTTTTCGCTTCACTACGGGGTTTTTCATGCGGTATACCTGATATTCCTTGTCGCTCTTCCCTTCATTTTCGGGACACCCCCGTCCTGGTCCCGGGACATCCTCATTGCCTGCACTGTTTTTTTCGTCAATCACCTCATCTCCTCGATTATGTACCGTCAGACGCAGCAGGTCGGTTTTTCCGAACTGTTTTCCGGCCCGTATGAACGGATCATCCCGATGCACCTGACCATTGTCCTCGGTTTTTTCGTAGCTAACTTCCTGGCAGCAACCGGCATAACCGCCACGAGTTCCATTATTATTCTCTTTCTCGGGCTGAAAATGGTCGTGGATGTGCGCCAGCATATTAAAAAACATGCCGACAGGCCACCGAGGTTCCCATTCCTTTTGCTGAAGTCCTTCTGAATTGATAGTAAATGGTGAATCTACCGACTGAGATACGCTTAAGACTCCTCAGTGAAGTACTTCAGCTGATACCAGCCGGATCCGTTTTGTATGCGGGATATTACCATCAAAATCAAGGATTTTTCAACCGACGTCGGTCACATACGGGATCTGGAACTCCGGGTCGGAAGGCTCTCCCAGGAAAAATGGTCGGAGCCCCAGGGCCCTACTCCTTATCCGTCAATGACGACCCTGCGGAACTGGGACCGGACCCTTCTCGGACGGTACCGCCCCTTTTATCTTCCTTTCTGCGATCTCTGCTGCCTGTGCACCTTCGGGAAATGCGACCTGACCGGGGACAAGAAAGGTGCGTGCGGTATCACCATGCCGGCCCAGCAGTCGCGGGTTGTCCTGCTCACTGCCTGCATCGGTGCCGCTACCCACATCAGCCATGCACGGCACCTTCTCGAACAGCTCATCAAGGAATGCGGTAAGGAGGAAAAACTCGATCCCGGCGGACTGAATGTTGAAGTGGAAGCGCCGATTATCCGCCTCGTCTGCGGAGTAAAACCGGAAACCCTGGGGGACCTGGAACAGGTGCTCGACTATGCGGAAACACAGATAACATCTCTTATTTCATCGACGCACACCGGCCAGGAGGGGAATCCCACCGATCTCGAGTCCAAGGTATTTCACGCCGGTATGATCGACCACGTGGGACTTGAAGTTGCAGACCTTGCACAAGTATCCGGGTATAACTTCCCGAAGGCGGACGCAGAAGCCCCACTTGTTGACATGGGGTTTGGCAGCGTCGATACGGCAAAACCGGTTATCCTTGTTATCGGGCACAATGTCCCGCCGGCGATAAGCATCATGGATTACCTGCAGGACCAGAATCTTACCGGCAACGTGGAAGTGACGGGAATCTGTTGTACCGCGATTGATATCACACGCTATGCGCCGGGTGCAAAAATTGTCGGGCCCATTTCCTGGCAGATCCGCTACATCCGCAGTGGCATACCGGACGTGATCGTGGTTGACGAGCAGTGTATCCGAACCGATGTCCTTGAGGAAGCCCACCGGCGGGGGATCCCGGTCATCGCGACCAGCGAGAAGAACTGCCTGGGCCTTCCTGACCGCACCCGGGACCCGGCGCAGTCCATCATCGCGGATCTTACCGGTGGAATTGCGGAGGGAGCGCTCATCCTTGACCCGGCGCGGGTTGGCGAAGTCGCGGTGCGTACCGCGATCCAGGTTGCCCCCCTTCGGAAAGAACAGAAGAATGTCCCCCTCAATGAACTCGCAGAACTTGCCAGGAAATGCACCCAGTGCAAGCTGTGCCGCCGGGCATGCCCGAACGACCTGCACATCCCGGAAGCCCTGAAGGCCTGTTCCCGGGGAGACCTGCGCATGATGGCCGAACTTGCCGAGGAATGCGTGGGGTGCATCCGCTGCGAACAGGCGTGCCCGCAGGATCTTGCGATCCATTCCCTGATCACCGGGGCCGGGGACGGACAGGTGCGCAAGGAAGTATTCAAGCTCCGCACGGGAAGGGGGGCGATCCAGGACACCGAGATCCGGCAGGTCGGCGGGCCGATTGTGCTGGGCGAGATCCCGGGAATCGTTGCGTTTGTGGGGTGCGCCAATTACCCGAGCGGCGGGCGGGAGCTTGCCGAGATGGCGATGGAGTTTGCGAACCGCCGCTTCATCGTCTGCACCTCGGGGTGTTCTGCCATGACCCTGGGAATGTACCGGAACGAAGAAGGAAAAACTCCCTATGAACTGTACCCGGGGGATTTTACCGCCGGGGGAATCGTCAATGTCGGTTCCTGTGTATCCAATGCCCACATTGCAGGTGCGGCAGTCAAGATAGCGAGCATTTTTGCACGGAGAAACCTGCGGGGGAATTACGAAGAAATCGCCGATTACGTGTATAACCGCGTCGGTGCTGTCGGTATCGCCTGGGGCGCGATGTCCCAGAAGGCGGCGGCGATCGCTGCCGGGTTCTGGCGGCTGGGAATTCCCGTCGTCGTCGGACCTCACGGGACAAAATACCGGCGTATGCTCCTCGGACGATCAGATCACGAAGAGGACTGGTACGCCTTTGATGCCCGCAGCGGGGACCGGGTCTACACGGGGCCGGTACCGGAACACCTCTTTATCGCTGCGGAGACGAAGGAAGAAGCGATGGTGCTGATCGCCAAGCTCTGCATGCGCCCGAACGATACGACGAGGGGGCGGTCGCTGAAGCTCACCCATTACATCGACCTCCACCGGCGCCTCTTCGGCTCCATGCCGGAAGATATCCACCTTTTCGTGCGCACTCCTGCGGATGTCCCTCTTACAATGAAGGCGGATATCCGGCTCATCCTGAAAGAGAAGGGATGGAAGGAAACGGTGATCCCGGATCCAACGCTGCTTGCACGACTGGTCCGGGGGAAATGAGCATGGGAAACGACAGCTGGCTGACCGCAGAGATCGGCGGGCCGAAAAAGGCATCGCTCATCACAAAACCTGAGGTCGCGGATGCGATGATTACCCGTGCAAAACGCCCGATCCTCATCGTGGGCAACATCGCGGCCGAGATCGATCTCGAGAGGATGAAGCTGATCGATTATCTTGTGGAGCTCGCGAAAAAAGGACATATTACGGTTGTTGCCACCGCTCACACCGGCTCCGCCTTCCGCAAGCGAGGGTTCATCCCCGATGCGGTCATGCCCGCTGTCGATATCGGGAACCGCCTTGCCGATCCCGCATGGAGGGGACTGGATGGGAAAGGGGCATACGATCTTGCGATTTTCGCCGGCCTCCCGTACCAGATGGGATGGACTATCCTTTCCGGGCTGAAACACTTCGCTCCTCACCTTAAAACCATCTGCCTGGACAAC
>JAJRCL010000155.1 GCA_028679035.1 Methanomicrobiales archaeon
CCGCATCCGCCGGGGAAGACGCGATCCGCACCTTGCCCCCCATCTGCTGCGCGAGAGCGATGTTGGCCGCTTCCGGCAGGTACCCGGGCGGACATGCGACCACGACCTCCATGCCCGTAAGGGCCGTGGAGAGGACCAGGGAGTTACAGACGTTATTGCCGTCGCCGACCCAGCCGATTTTTAAGCTCTTCCGGGGCCCGAAGTGCTCCCGCAGCGTCAGGATGTCAGCGAGCAGCTGACAGGGGTGCTCACGGTCGGACAGCCCGTTGATGACCGGAACCGATGCCCACTGTGCAAACTCGGTGACGGTAGCGTGGGAAAACGCCCGGATCATCACCGCAGCGACATACCGCGAGAGTACCCGGGCGGTGTCCCGCACTTCTTCTCCCCGCCCGAGCTGCATATCCTTGGGGTTCAGGAAGATCGCATGCCCGCCGAGGTCGATCATGCCAACTTCGAAAGAGAGGCGGGTACGGGTGGACGCCTTCTCAAAAATCATCCCCAGGGTTTTGTCCCGCAGCGGCCCATGGGCAGTGGTCACTGCCCCGCGCTGACGCTTGAGCGCGATCGCCTTACTGATCAGTCCTTCGAGCTCTTTGGCATTCAGGTCCAGAAATGACAGGTAATCACGCTTCATGTCGCAACTCCTCCATGTGGGCGATCCTTTTTGCGAGGAGTGCCGGTGTCCCGATGTCCTTCCGGTGAAAGACCTTCCCGCGAACGTTGCCGGCAGCCTTTTCCGCGGTCTGTTCCGCAGCCGTAAGGCTGTCACCGACCCCGACGTACGCCAGCGTGCGGGAGGTCAGTGTGTACAGGCTGCCACCCCGTTCCTCTACATTCGCGTAGTACACGAGAGCATCGCCCGGGTTACCCAATTCGAGCCGTTCCCCTGCCCGCGGACCATCCGGGTACCCCTCGGGCACGACATACTTGCACACCGTTGCTTTGTGCTCGCACTGCACATGCCGGGAGCTCAGCTGCCCCTCACCGATATGGCAGAGAATCTCCGACATGTCGGTCGTGAGCAGCGGGAGCACATTCATCGCTTCCGGATCGCCGAACCGGGCATTAAATTCAATGACCCGTGGACCCTCCCCCGTGTTCATGAACTGGCCATAGAGGATTCCCTTGAACGGGTGCCCTTCACGGCGCATCGCACCAATCACGTCATGCATGATACGCAGCGCTCCCTCGTATTCGCTGGCGGTGACAAATGGCAGGGAATGATCCGGAAGCGAATATGATCCCATACCGCCGGTATTGGGGCCCGTATCCCCTTCGTAGGCACGCTTATGGTCCTGTACCAGGGGAAGGGGAACAAGGTGGGATCCGTCGGAAAATGCCTGCAGTGTGTATTCCTCCCCGATAAGGCGTTCTTCGAGCACCACTTTTCCCCCCAGTTTCCGCACATAGGCGATAGCCCCGTCCCGGTCGAGGTGTTCGCCCATGATCCGCACCCCCTTGCCGCCGGTAAGCCCGATCGGTTTGATGACGAGGTCTTCCGGGTGGTCCCGGATAAAGTCGGCCGCTTCTTCAGCCCCGTGAAACGTCCGATGGAACGGACAGCCGCTGATCCCATGGCGGACCATCATCTCCCGGCAGAACGCCTTATCCGTTTCCAGACGGGCAGCCGCACGGGCAGGACCAAGGCAGAGAAGTCCCGCATCTTCGAGTATATCCACGATCCCGGCTTCCAGGGGAGCCTCGGGACCTATCACTGCTGCTTCGATCCCCTGTTCCCGTGCGAATGCAGCCACCGATTTGACGTCTGTTTCCCTGCCGATGAGGACTTTTTCTGCGAGACGCGCGATCCCGGGGTTCCGTCGTGCCATTGCGGCATACAGGGTGATACCGCCGCTGCACACGAGAGCCTGCGCAATGGCATGCTCCCGCCCGCCACTGCCGACCACCAGGACCTTCATACCCATGTAATCACCCTTGCTGGTTTAGTTGTTTACGGTTTTGCGGGCTGGATCAGGCGCTCAACCCGTCTCTTCGCACGCACCGGAGAACCGGTAACGCGGTTGCAACATCCTCACGAATAACGTTGTTCACGATTTCTGCAGGTCCCGGGCACGGACGAGAGGGATAAGGATAACGCCTTCCTGTGCAAGAGTTGCACCAGCCCCCTGCTCGCGGTCAACGACAGTCACGACCCGCAGCACCCTCGCTCCCGCTGTCCGAAGGGCCCGGATGCCGAAAAGTGCAGACCCGCCGGACGTGGTCACATCCTCTACGAGAAGCACGTCCTTCCCTGCCACATCGCCGATAATGAGCCCTTCCCTGCCATGAGCCTTCTCCTTCTCCCGCACGATCGCGTACGGCATGCCGCTGGCAAGGGCAGATGCCACCGCGATCGGGATTCCCCCGACCGCAACGCCGGCGACCACCTGAAAGCCGCCGATCTGTGCGATCTCTTCACCGATCAAGCGGAGAAGAGCGGGATCGGTCGCCGCGGTCTTGACATCGACATAGTACGTGCTCCTCTCCCCGGAGGCAAGGAGGAAATCGCCATATTTTACCGCCCCGCTCGAAACCAGTTGCGCAAGGAGTTTTTCCGTCACCATGGCACCTTCTTGATTCCTGCAAGATATCCGATGATGTTGACAGCCCGGTGCAGCAGCGGGGAGAGGATCAGGATCGTGATAAACACCGGAAGAGTCACCCAGGTAAAAAACCATGCCGGATCCCCGATAAGCAGGAAGATGAACGAGCCGGCGACAAAGTCGTACTGGTCAAACCCCAGCCACGACTCACCCTGATCCCGCCCTGTCCGCCGCTTCGCAAATGATTTCACGAGGTCCCCGGCCAGAGCACCGACTGCGAGGAGAAGCACAGAGGAAACTGTTTGAACCGGAAGCCCCCATCCGTTTGGTGCAAGCATGATCTGGAAGAGTCCGACCAGGATGCCTGCAATGATCCCGGCAGCGAGTCCGCGGTATGTCTTACCATTCCCGAGAATTCTTCTGCCATCCCTCCAGTTTCTCCCACGATCGATCGGGGTGCCTCCGCCAAAAAGGGCTGCCACCGGATTGGGGAGGTACGCAGGGAGCATGATCCAGAACGCCGACAAGAGTATGAAGGGTAACGAACTTATACTAATGAGAGTGCTCTCCTATCATTTCATAGGGAAGTGGTGGAAAGATTAAGGTATCGGAATATCAAACAATGGGCACTACGTGGGGAAGAACCGGATGCTTTTAAAGAACACAAGGACCCTCTGCCCCATATGCAGCACTGTCCTTGGCGCAGAAATTCTTGACGAAGAAGGGAAGGTTTTCATAACCTCCACCTGTCCGGAACACGGCAGGTTCCGGAACCTGTACTGGTCAGATACCGAAACCTACCAGCGGTTCGACCGGTACGAGCGTCTGGGCACCGGCATCACCACCCCGCTCAAAGAAGTTCCCGCCGATCAATGCCCGCAGCACTGTGGGATCTGTTCCAATCACCAGTCCGGAACACTGCTCGCCAATATCGATGTGACAAACCGCTGCAACCTGACCTGCGATTTCTGTTTCGTCAATGCCCGAGCGTGCGGTTATGTCTACGAACCTACCTTTGACCAGATCGTTGGGATGTTGCAACTCCTGCGGAACCAGACGCCGGTTCCCCCGCCGGCCGTGCAGTTCTCCGGGGGAGAACCGACCATGCGCAGCGATCTCCTGGATATCATCCGCAAGGCAAAGGAGGTCGGGTTCCCCATGGTGCAGATTGCCACCAACGGGATCCGCATGGCGAACAACCCGGACTATGTGCGGGCGTTACGGGAAGCCGGGTTATCGACGGTCTACCTGCACTTCGACGGTATTTCCCCGGAAACCGATCCCTTCATGGAAAAGCACCGGAAGGTCGTTGAACTCTGCGGGGAAGTGGGGCTTGGCATGGTCCTCGTCCCGACCGTCATCGCCGGAAAGAACGACCACGAAGTGGGCGGGATCATCAAATTTGCCGTCGAACATATCAATGTTGTCCGGGGAGTGAATTTCCAGCCGGTCGCGTTTACCGGCGCTGCCCGGGAAGACGATATCCGCAAGGAACGGGTAACGATACCGGATCTGTTGACCCGCATCGAACAGCAGACCGACGGGGTGATCCGCAAAGACGACTTTTATCCCGTCCCCTGTGTTGTCCCGATCACGGATCTCGTCGAAGCTTACACGAACAAACCGACGGTGCATTTCACCGCACACCAGCACTGCGGTGCCGCCACATATGTTTTCGTCACGGAAGAGGGAATTA
>JAJRCL010000156.1 GCA_028679035.1 Methanomicrobiales archaeon
CAGACCCACTTCCAGAAACAGATGAATATCCATCCGACACCGGCCCGCGCAGTCGTGCTGGATCTCGCGAATCTCGAACCGCAGGTGCTGGACTTCCGGGCAGCGGTGCCGAATTGAGACTATCTATTGATACCATCAGGTATCCAGACGATGCTTGATAGTGTTAGAGAAATTACCGCTCCAACGCAAACCTAGTCACGATGAGGTTAGAGAGGGCATACCTTTTTATACCATATATCAAACATAATGTTATATAAAACAAACAAAATGTTCGTTATTTGAAACATATATTGCAGAGCATAGCAAACAGTTCACTCAAGAAAGGAGGGATGTATGGATGGCTGATTATGTATGGCCTTTAATCAGTTTCGGGATTGGTTTTGCGATTGTTCTCATCGGGATTCTTTATATACTGTTGCGGATCCGTGATAAGAAGGCGGGATTCGCCCTGCAGGACGAAAGATCGCAAAAAATCAATGGCATGGCAGCGAACTATGCGCTCCACATCGGACTGTATTTCATGACAGGCATTCTTTTCGTTCTTATCATAGGCAGGGAATTTTTTAGTATGCCAGATCAGGGTGCCGGACCGGTTCTTATCGCCTCCATGCTGGTATTTAGCCTCACCTATCTCGGGCTGCATTTGTATTTTGAACGGCAGCGGGATCGCGTGTGAGAACCAGAATCAAAGAGTTCAGAGCGCGGTACGGGTTGACGCAGGAAGATCTCGCGAAAATTGTGGGCGTGCGACGCCAGACCATCTTGTTCATTGAAGGGGGAGACTACAACCCTTCGTTAAAGTTAGCGCATAATATTGCCCGGGCACTGAACACTACAATCGATGAGCTTTTCCTGTTTGATGAGTGAATTTTGCCTCCATCTGCGCACCACGTAATAGGGATCTCGACAAATCCGAAGAGGATGAGATGCTCAGCGGACAAATCAGATATCCTCTTCATCTGCCGGGATTGATATGTGCCATATCGCCCTCGGTCCAGACGATAATCCGCGATGCGGAACCAATGGGTTTTCCGGTTACGGCATTCACGACGTCGAGGCGTATGTGTACATCAGGACGGGTAAGGTCGTCCGCACGTGAGAAGTAGGTCCAGTAGACCTTCGTGCAGTTCCCGGAGACATCCGATCCCATGAGCCGGACCTGGAAATCCGGCGCAGCCCAAGAGAGGAATTCCCCGTAATCCGTCTGCCAGTGGCAGACAAACGATCCCTCGCTGGGAGACTCGTTCACGACAGCGGAAAGGGGCATCCCGGGCGCTTTCGACATCATAAGAGAGTAATCGGCAAAATCCTCGACGATTGTGACGGTCTGTGCATGCATACCGGAACTGCAGGCGGCTGCAAGCACACTCATGGACACGAGTACGAGCAAAACTCCCCCGTACGGGATGATCCGGTGTTCTTTGGCGGGTTTTGCTTCTGTCCTCATACCAGTCCCTGCAGGAAAAGCAGGTGGAGCCGTGGATCGGGTGTGAGCTCGGGATGGAATGCAAATGCCATGTGCAGGCCATCGCGCACTGCGACAATGTGCTGATCCATGGTACTGAGTACTTCTGTCCCGGTTCCTGCCGCGGTGACCAGGGGCGCACGGATAAAAACGGCGTGATACGGGGAATCGAGACCACGTATCTGCAGGTCCGCTTCGAAAGATTCCCGCTGTCTCCCAAAGGCATTCCGCCGTACGGTTATATCCATCAGGTCGAGAGGCTGAATGCGTGCATCGTCTTCAACACGGCGTGCAATAAGGACCATACCGGCGCAGGTGGCAAAGATCCCGCCGGAAAAATCCATCAGCCGGGAGCGGATCCCGGTCTTTTCCATCATCCGCTGGATGGTTGTTGATTCGCCGCCAGGAAAGGCGAGGGCGTCGCATTCCCGCACGTCTTCCGGCGTACGGACTGCAAAGACCTCTCCTTCCAGTTTCCCGGTGTGAAGAGCCCCGCGAAAGGCTGCGATATGCTCGGAAACGTCTCCCTGGAATGCCAGGATCCCGATCCTAACGCCCACGGGTCTGCAGCACCTCATTTTCCTTCAGAAGGTGGATGTCCAGTCCCTTCATCGGCTCGCCGAGGTTCCTCGATGCCTCGGCGATCACCTTTGGATCATTGAAATGATGCACCGCTTCCACGATTGCACGGGCCATTTTCTGCGGATCTCCGGAAAGAAAAATGCCGGACCCGACAAATACCCCGTCTGCCCCCAGCTGCATCATCAGGGCAGCGTCCGAGGGAGTGGCGATGCCGCCTGCAGAGAAATTCACGACCGGGAGCCTCCCGAGCTTCGCGCATTCCGCAACAAGGGCAGCGGGAGCCTGGATGGCTCTCGCCCGGTCCACCAGCTCCTGGGACGATTTTCCCTGCAGGTTCCGTATTTCGCCCATAATGTTGCGCATATGCCGCACCGCTTCGACAACGTTTCCGGTACCCGCCTCCCCCTTGGTACGGATCATCGCCGCCCCTTCGTCGATCCGACGCAAAGCTTCACCCAGGTCGCGTGCGCCGCAGACGAAGGGGACCGTGAATTTAGTTTTATCGATATGGTATTGCTCGTCTGCCGGCGTCAGGACTTCGCTTTCGTCGATCATGTCGACTCCCAGGGTCTCCAGCACCTGTGCCTCGACGAAATGGCCGATACGTACCTTGGCCATCACGGGAATGCTCACCGCATCGATGATCTCCCGTACCCGGGCCGGATCCGCCATCCGTGCGACCCCGCCATATTTCCGGATATCAGCGGGAACTCTCTCCAGCGCCATTACCGCGACCGCACCAGCCTCTTCGGCAGTTCGTGCCTGATCCGCATTGACCACATCCATGATGACGCCCCCCTTCTGCATGGATGCGAACCCGCGTTTCAGGAGTTCTGTCCCGAACCTCAGCTCCTCGAGTTTCATTGCCTCAGCCATATGCGATGCACCCCAATAAAAGTGCGCCGATGAGAAGGAGTGCCAGTATGATGGTCGTGTACCGGATCGCCCTGATGATGTCCGGTCCCCCCTCATCCAGGCTCCGTTCCCGGTTACCCATGATATATACCCCGGGTTTTACGAACTGCACACCTATCCCACCGGCCATGATCGCCATCGGAATGCCCCCATTCCACCCCGGCCTCTTCCGGGCATCCCGTTGGAGGGCCTCCCAGGCGGGACGGAACCGTCCCCGGCAGGCAAAATACAGGAGAAGGATCACCCCCGCTAACCGGGCCGGAAGATAGTTAAGGACATCGTCCAGGCGGGCCGAAAACCAACCGATACGCTCCCGTTCATCCCGGTACCCGAGCATCGCGTCCAGGGTATTTGCCCCCCGGAATATGGCGGCACCGGTAAGACCGAACAAGGCGCAATAGAACAGAGGGGAGACGATGCTGTCCACAAGGTTCTCAGACGCGGATTCATACGCCCCGGAAAGGATCTGGTCTTTTGATAGATCCGTCGTGGTCCGGCTCACCATCGCACCCACCTCGTGGCGGGCGGTATCCAGATCAGATTCCGCAGCCATGACGACCGCATGCACGTGGTCCTCCAGGCTGCGCCAGGCAAAACACGATTTCAGAAGAAACAGGCCCAGGATCAAAAAGGCAATCAGCGGGGCGAACAGATCGACCAGCAGAAACGGCAGGGCGAAAATGGCGAGCGTGAGTACTCCCATCCCGACGCCGGCGATTTTCTGGTACCCGGCTTTCCAGAGATGGGGCCTTCCCCACAAGCCGATAAACGTTCCCAGAAGGGCGACCGGGTGCAGGCGGGAGTGGGGATCACCGAACATCCGGTCAATGACCAGGGATCCGGCGATCACGATGGCGATCGGGAGACAGGCAACCCCGCCGGCCAGAAAAAAGGCGGGGATCAGCGCTGCCTGTACCATGCGGCAGGAACGCTTGCGAGCAGGGCAACGAAAGCAATGACGTTCAGAACGGGGATATCCTGGAACATGAAGGCCCAGGAGAGATAGAGAATGATGGC
>JAJRCL010000157.1 GCA_028679035.1 Methanomicrobiales archaeon
CGTCGCGTCCAGCGGTGGAGAAAAGCCGTGAATCCCCCGGGAGAAGCTAAAGCCGACTGGCAGATTTTCGGTGATCTTGCACGAAAGATGGGGTACGAGAAGCTGTTCCCGTACAAGAGCGCCGAGGAAATCTTCAACGAAGTAACCAAAGTGACGCCCTCGTACGGTGGTATGAACTACGCCCGTCTCGAGAGACCGGAGGCGCTGCACTGGCCCTGTCCGACGCTCGATCATCCGGGCACCGCAATCCTGCACACCCAGAAATTCGCAACACCGGACGGCCTGGGCATCCTCACGCCAATCGAGTGGAAACCCCCGGCCGAAGTCCCGGACAAGGAGTACCCGCTTATCCTGACAACGGGGCGCTGCATCTGGCAGTGGCATACCGGTACCATGACCCGCCGGTCCCCGGATCTGGAAAACGAGGTTCCGACTGGTTGGATCGAGATCAACCCGGAGGATGCGCTGCCGCTCGGGATCAAGGACAAGGAAAAAGTCCGTGCCGTTACCCGGCGAGGGTTCGTAATTGTCCCGGCCATGGTCACGCCCAATATCAAGAAGGGTGTCACCTTCATGCCATTCCACTACAAGGAATGCGCAGCTAATATCCTGACGAATAATGCACTCGATCCCATCGCAAAAATACCGGAGTACAAGGCCTGTGCCATACGGATCGAGAAGATTCCGGAGGTGAAGTAAGATGGGATTATTCGCTTCCAAACCTGCTGAAAAGAAGGGGGACCTGCTGTATGCCTGGTCGACAACCCCCGAGATTGCAGAGAAAGGAGAATGCGGAGGTGTGGTCACCGCCCTGCTCAAGTACGCACTGGAACAGAAAATGGTGGATGCTGTCCTTGCCGTGAAACGCGGGCAGGATCTCTATGATGCGGTGCCGACGGTTATCACGGATCCAAAAAATGTCGTAGGCACTGCCGGATCCCTGCACTGCGGGACGCTCCTTCTCTCAAAGTTCGTGAAGAACTACCTCAACGGGGCCAAAGACAAAAAGATCGCCATGACCGTAAAGGGCTGTGATCTTATGGGTCTCATTGAGCTGGCCAAACGCAATGACGTGAACCTGAACAACCTGCTCATCATCGGCGTGAACTGCGGTGGGAGCGTCAGCCCCATCACGGCGCGAAAGATGATTAAAGACATCTATGGTGTTGACCCGGACAAGGTTCACAAGGAAGAGATCGACAAAGGCCAGTTTATCATCGAATATGAAGGTGGCCACAAGGGAATATCGATCGACGAACTCGAGGACAAAGGGTTCGGGAGAAGATCGAACTGCAGGCGGTGCATGTATAAGGTCCCCCGCCAGGCAGATCTCGCCTGTGGCAACTGGGGAGTGATTGGAGAGAAAGCCGGAAAAGCAACCTTTGTCGAAGTCTGCAGTGACAAGGGCGCTGACCTTCTTTCCCGTGCCATCAAATCCGGGGCGGTCGCCAGTGAAGCGGCAAACCCGAAGGGCATCGAAATCCGGGGAAAAGTCGAAGGTGCGATGCTGAAACTGGGTGAGAAATGGAGGAGAAGAGACTTCACCGCCCTCAAGAAGGATCCCTGGAAGATCATCGAACGGGAAACCGCACGGTGCATAAAATGTTACAGCTGCATCGAGAATTGTCCGGTCTGTTTCCCAGCGCTGCGTTCGGCAGAGAAGAAATCCTTCATGGTCGAAGGTGGATCCATTCCGCCAAACCCGATGTTCCACCTGCGAAGATTTTCCCACATTTCCGACACCTGTGTGAACTGCGGCCAGTGTGAAGAGCTCTGCCCCATGCAGATCCCCCTTGCACTGTTCTCGCACGCCATCCGGGTCGAAGGAGATGTTGCCTTCCAGCCGAAACTCGGCACTGTACCGTATAAAAATTAATTTTTTTTCATATGAGAATCATCGCCGAACTCATTCCCGTTCGTTGATAACGGCAAATACGCCAACCCGGGATAGACGGATTCCCAGAGGACTCCTCATTTTCGTCAGATGTGCCTGCACCGACGGATCATGCGATTTTTTTTATATTGCAGACTGAACTCCTTCCATCGCCTCCAGCCACGCATCCAATGTCCCGAACCGATGCAGTGGCGAGTGACAACTGTGATGGTAATACCCGTGTTAAGGATGATCAGGATAGATTTTCTTCTTTGAGGGGAGGCGATACAGAGAAGTCTTCAACAGCATAGCCTGGAGACTTCTCTTGTGCTCTGATGAAAAGTTCTGATATATCCTCGATCCTCACTTCGAGGTAATATTTTTTCTGAACTGTATATGAAGAATATTTGCGCTACAAAGCCGCCGCGCAAATCTGCTATGCAGAGATGCAAGGCACCAGTCTAGGACACCACTTGCCTTTACAGGAGAAATGCGGTTCAAATCAATGATACAAGCATCTCGGGTTACAGGAGATCTTCGTCCAGTTCCACCTGGAGCTCTGCAAGTGTTGCTTTTCTTTCTGCATACGCGTCGTGCTGGTGAATGCTCTCTTCGTTTGTCTGTTTGATTGTTATCACGGTGTCACCGGGAAGATCCTGAAATTCGGTCAGTACCTTTTTGGCCATTTCCCGGACGCAATCCTCCACGAAACGGGGGTTCATGTGCGCCTCCATGACCACATAGCTCTCATCGCCCCGCTTCAGGAGCTCGTAGATATGGGCCGACATGGAGTCCTTGAGGATACGGATGATCTTTTCCAGACCGACGTGCTGATCATCATCCGTTTCGATACAGAGAAATCCCCGTCCCCGCTGGTTATGGGTTGCCATGGGGACCTCAGCGAAAAACCGTTCCATTTTTTCCGGCGGGATCGCGAGTTTTTCCATGACCTCGACCGCCCGCTCTTTCATGATATTCTGCGCACAGGGACACGCGGTCATGCCGGTCACCGTCGCTCCGATGCTTTTCCGCACGATGGGCTGGCTGTCATTGCGCTTAGCAACGGCGCGCGCGTGGACATTGACTACCTCATGACACCCGGTTGCGCTCACCGGAGTCTCCCGCTTCTGCATGAACTGGCTGCGCATCAGCACCTC
>JAJRCL010000158.1 GCA_028679035.1 Methanomicrobiales archaeon
AGGGGATCGGGGGCCGGATGTCCGGCCTTGTCCGTACCTCCCCCATTCCTGAAGTGATCCAGGGAATAATAGCGCGTGGCGGTTCTGTCCTTGACCCCGCTCACGCCCGTATCGATCAATACGGTGGCGTAGCGCTGGCGGCGGCACAGGGTTTTCAGTCTGTCGCGGTGACCGTTGCGGACCCGGCAGAATCCGCCCGGATACGGGCAGATTTTCCCCGCACCCTGATTTTCGGCGTCCACACGACCGGGCTTTCGCGTGCACAGGCAGAACAGCTGGTCCAGAGTGCGGATCTCGTGACCGCATGCGCCTCCCGGCATGTGCGGGAAGCAGCCCGCGGCATTGCGCTCGTGCAGGCAGGGACAGCCATTCCTATCTACGCGCTCACGGCACGGGGAAAAGACCTGATCATCGTGCAGCTGCAGGTTGCACGCCAGCCAATCCTGGTCAAAGTCGGAGTTCTTCCGGACCAGGAAAAAGGAGCTCCATCGCCCCTGATTTGAGAAGATCCGGAGAATATTTTTTTATTCTTTTCCACCCGGGAATGAAAAAAAGTGAAAAACCCGCCGGCAGGATCTACTTCCCGTTGCCGCCTTCTTTCTGACGCTGGCGCTGCAGGTAGCCCTTCACCAGGTCAGACTCGATCCAGCCCGTGTCCAGCTTCGTGATAAGCTTATCAATGACCCGAGCCTGCTGGAGGATCTTGGTCGATGCAGCAGTCTCTTCAAGATCTGCGATGCCGACGATGATCCCCAGGGGGTTACGGATGTGATCCCCAAGCGTCGCAAACTGCTGGATATTCCGCTCCAGCTGGTCGTACGCCTTACGCTCGACTTCTTCCGTCAGTTTCCGTTCCGTGATGTCGCGGGCAACGGAGAGAATCACGTCTTCACCATGGAGTGTAACAATATGGGACGAAATCTCCGTCGGAATCCGCACACCGTTCTTTGCGGTGAGCGTGACTTCAAAGGTGACCGGCTGACGAGCCCGAAGCGCCGTCAGGAGATCCGGCCGGTCCTGCAGGAAGGAAAAGAGCCCGAGATCGGCGGGCGTCATCTGCAGAAACTCTTCCCGCGGAATTCCCAGGCGCTCGCACGCGGTATTGTTCACTTCAATGAACCGGGACGGGAATCCTGTAGTGTCGAATTTATTGACCACGATTCCATCGTTGGTATTGTTGAATACCACACGCAGCTTCTCCTCGCTTGCACGGAGCATTGCTTCCGCCGTCCTGCTTTCCGTTATATCGGAGAATGATGCAACATATTCGGTCGTTCCTGGGATATGCAGGACCGTCGCGGTCCCATCCCGGGTTCTTCCCTGGTGGTCCCGGAATTTGAATTCACAGGTTCTCTGTCCCTCCGCTGGAATCTCTGTGCACGCACCGAAAACCCATCCCTGTGCGAATTCGGTCCATTTTACCCGCCCTTCAATCTCTTCCCGGGAATAGCCGGTGATTCTCTCGAACTGCGTGTTGACGAGCGAGATTGACCAGTCGTCCCGGAGAATCATCGTCGCGGTGCCGGTATTTTCGAAAATAGCACGATACAGGTTCTCATTGCGATGGACCTGCTCTTCGGCAGCCTTTCGTGCGGTGATATCAACGGCAGTGCAGATGACCATCTCTCCGGGAAGGTTCGAACCGGAAAGAAGAACCCAGAGGGGGGCACCATCGCGGCGGACCAGTTCCACCTCAAGGTTCTCGATGGAACGGTTCTGGTTCAGCTGCTTAAGGAACAGGTCAGCTGTATCCTGCCGCTTCCAGAAATCGGTAAATGACATCCCCCGAAGATCCCTGTCGGGGACTGCGAGCATCCGGGCGCCCCGGGCATTGACATCCAGGAGAACGTCATTTTTCGGGTTGAAAAGAAAGGTGCCTGCCTCGCTGAAATTGAAGATGCCCCGATATTTCTGTTCCTCCTGCTGGCAACGGTCCGACAGGTAGGAAACCACGGCGCCGATCAGGATCATGACATAGAATCGGGCAGTACCGGCGGCAATGGCTTCGACTACCGGATACTGAAAATAGTACACGAGCCCAAGGTAGATCCCGCCGGCAACGATGGAAAAGAGGAGCCCCTTCCGGGGATATGCATAACCGGCAAGAATAATCGGAAGATAAAAAAGATGCGGAAAGACGTTTTCGATCCCATTGCTGAGGCTATAAATGCTGACCATAACTGCGATGAGGAGAGCGGCCCCAGTGGCAAAACCCCAGAACTGGCGCAAGAAGATAGATGCAGGCTGATCCGGTCGTGGCATCGGTCGTCCAGAATCTTATTAATTTTTTCATTTATTTAAATATACCTTTTTTTATATTTTTGGTTAAACATTATTTTATGCATTTTTAATTGATAATTTTCTGTGAAATACTATTTTGCCAGACAACTGGAGCGATTTTCGATGGTGTAAAATTCCTCCATATTCTCCCTGCGGTGGCGATCCCTAAATACCCCGGAACGTCCAACGGGTACCTGCATGGAAACTGTGACAACCATCGGACTCGTGGCAGGGTTCTGTACAACGGTATCCTTTCTTCCTCAGGTTGTCAAGACCGTCAAGACGCATCGTGCTGACGACCTTTCGTTTGCCATGCTCCTGATCTTCCTGGTCGGACTGGCATTGTGGTTTTTCTATGGGATCGCGATAGGATCGCTTCCGATCATCATTGCGAACTCCGTGACGATCGGACTCGTATCGGTCCTTATCCTGCTGAAGTGGCGGTGCTGCGGGACGAGAACGACCGGGTGATTCTTCCGGGAATAAACGCACATTTTCCGGAAAAATTGCATGATAAACGAAAATTTCGGGAATTGATGCTCCGAACCGTCGGATTCCCCGGATCAATTCTTTTTCTTGCCAGGACACCCTGATCGATCAAGTGTACCTGCGGAAATAACCTGGATTCAGAAAATGAGAGCGGAAGGAAAGATTTCCGATCTGATGAGAAATTCTCCTGCTCAGAGAAAAATGCGAGGGATGGGATTTGAACCCAAGAACTCCTTCGAGACTGGCCCCTCAAGCCAGCGCCTTTGACCTGGCTCGGCAACCCTCGCTCAACCATATACCGGTGTACTGGAATGTAAAATACCTTGCGCCATTTCCCGAAGAAAAACCGCTTATTAATGCGTTTGCATGCCCGTTTTCTCCTTGCGGTGTCCGGGGTAAGCGGGCCGGAGCACCGGGCCCTGATATGTGCTCGCTGGAGGGCATTTCCATCCGTACGTGTATAAGTATGAGCATCGCGTACCATCAGGTATGTGGGCCGAGATCATGCAGGAATTCACCGACTCTCCCTCCCAGGCACGGGTTGTGCAGTTTCTGCTTGCAAATGGGTTTGGCGTTTCTCCGACTGGAAGAATTTCCTGTAATGGGGTAGAGATCCCGGCCACACACCTGGCAAAGGTCATCGACGCTGACCGGCGGGTCGTCGATGCGACCGCACAACGGATCCTCCGATCTCCTGCCCTGCGCGAATTATTCCTCCACATCCGTGCGACTCCCGACCTCTCACAGGTCGCCACCTCTCTCGGGCTGACCGTAATCACGGTCATTCCCAACAATGCAGAGGAACGGGGTATCGTCGGAGCGGTTGTGGGCGTGCTTGCCCGGCATGCCCTCGGGATACGGCAGATCTTTGTTACCGACCCGTACTTTTCCGAGCAGCCCCGGCTTGTGGTTATCCTCAGCGATGCCCCTCCCGTCGGCGTGGTGGAGGAAATACGGTCTCTCCCGCAGGTAAAGCAGCTTATTCTCTGAAGAGCTCCATCAGCATCGCAAGGTGGAAGATCCGCCTCCGTATCCTCGCCGGTAAAAACGATGAATTCCAGAGGAGCCGCTCGATACTCTGACGCTCGGTACCGCGTACGAGGTTGTCGGCATGCGCAACGATCCGCTCTTCCAGGCGTTCCGGGACACAGTCTCTCGGAATGAGGCCCAGGAGTGAGCATTCGTCTGCCGTCAGTCCCGCACCGGTATGTCGTTCAACAATGGAACAGACCCGCTCATCAAACCTGAGACTCCTGCACAGCGCCGCTCTCGCCTGTGCATGGTCTACGCCGGAAGCACGGCTCCGGCCGATATCATGTAAAAACGATCCTGTTTCGATCAGATCACGGTCGACGAGCGTACCGGCGGCATACTCCCCGGCGATCTCCGCGACGGCAGCACAGTGGGCCCGGACCTCCTCGCTGCAGCCAGTCGTTATGAGAAGGCTGTCCCAGCGGCTCTTCATTTACCAAGGCACTGCCGCATCGCTTCCGCCCTCCGGCAGAGCGCCGCGAGCAGGGTCTCGTTCTCGAAGTGCTCGAGCTCTTTTCCACACGCGGGACAGATGAACCCGATGTCGACAACCTCATTGAAGGTGAACCGCCCGCAGGCCTTGCAGGTGAAGAAGACGTTTTCTTCTTCGTACGTTTTCCGGGTCTCCAGCTTTTCGAGAACCAGCTGCATGTCTTCTGCGATCGCGTCGCTGATGCGATCGAGGGTCAGTTTCCAGAGGTACGTCAGCCATCCGGTTTCGGCATTTTTCAGGCGCCGGTATTCGGCAAGACGCTTTTCGTACAGCGTATAGAGGGTATGCCGGACCGAGTTCAGGTTAATACCGGTCTTCTCGGCAAGATCCTCGTCGCTGAATTCCCCTTCGCTGGGAAACCGCTCCAGGAGCAGCATCCCTTCTTCCCCGATCAACCGCAACAGGTACGCCTTGATGGCAGCGTCTTCCAGCAACTCTTCAACCGTGACCATAGATCCCCCGCCCGCCTGCTCGTATCGTCAGCGTATCCTATGGATTATGGTGCCGTATATAAAAAGGCTCCTTTCGGACGGGGATCCCGAAAAAATTCCACCGTCCCTGATCAACGTTGCGAAATCACCGGTGGACAACGGTATTTCCGTACGGTGTCCAGCCGGTCCCTCCGCATACGGCACACTTGCCGGTCTGTTTTCCTGCCCCTCCCTGCTCCAGCCCGTTTCCGCCGCAGGAAGAACAGATACGGATATTCTCCTCAAATTCATTCGTACCTTCTCCGCGACAGACCGGGCAGAGATTGGAATTCGGTTTGAATGCAACCGGCGTGCCGATCCTGCCGTGGCCTCTGCAGTAGGCGCATGCCCGTTTTACCACAAACGATCCCACAAATGATCCTCTCGTGATTAATTATATAAATTAATATTTTAATCTTTCTCTTTAAGAATATCAATATAATATCAACATTTCATGTTTTATGAAATAATCATCCATGGTATCGCGGATCAGTGCTTTTTTCCAAACTATCCTGCATAACCGGGTGAGCAGGATCCTCCTCTAATCCGAGGCGGATTTTCACCCGGGTCTCATTGGCTGCGAGGGTCTGTCGGGCGGTATCTGCAGATTTTCCTGTCCCGTAGACCGAGATGATGGCACCTCCTTCCTCGATTCGTGTCCCCCTCACGGGGATGTCGGCGACCATGGGGACGAGGGCACTGCAGTCAGCCCGGATCGTCATATCCCGCCCGGCAAACAGGATCCGCCGTGCCGCATAGCGCTGCGCTTTGAGCGGACCGGCAGGGAGGTTTCCTTCGCAGGCCTGAACGTGCAGGGAAAACAGGTTTACACCTGTTGCCATTTCAACGGTGTCGAGAGTAGCCTGGAAACGCGGGTTTACTTCAATTGCCCATGCACGGCGTTCGCCAAGGACGAAATCCATCCCGACCGAACCAAGACATGCGGCATCGTGGAGCGATCCTTCGGCATAGCGCATCATCTCCGGAATACGGGCCGACGCCGGTAGCGGCGTGATGGATCCGGCGAAACCCCAGGGGGCGATGGCATCGTCACGCAGGAGCTGGAGATTCGCTGCGATCGGCACAACACGGG
>JAJRCL010000159.1 GCA_028679035.1 Methanomicrobiales archaeon
CCACACCCCATACGGGAATCATCTTCGCCGCAGTCCTCCCGGAAGAGGAAGAAATCAGCGGACGATCCCGGGCTCGCATTCACTGCGAAGGGGACACCATTGTCCTTGACGTCGAAGCTGCAGATATCCCGGCATTGCGGGCTGCCCTCAATATGTGGCTCCGGCTCATCAACGTCGCCGACGAGGTACGGGAGCTCGCTTCTGTAAAGCCCGCGGCAACCGTGGAAAAATCGTAACGATGCTCTGGAAGGCGATACAGATCCGGATGTGCATTCCCCGAAATATCCCACAGTTTTTAAATCTCCTGCGTCCTAACCATTAGGAGATATCAGGACAGGACGTGCCCTGGTGAACATCTACGGTCACCAATGCCTTCCGGTCGCAGGATAACGAGGTCAATCCATGGATGGAATTTCACCGAAAATGCAAAACCAGCTCGCGATGCTGCAACAGGTCCAGCAGCAGATGCAGACCGTGCTCTCCCAGAAGGCCCAGTACGAAATGGCTCTCCGGGAATCAAAAAAAGCCCAGGAGGAGCTCACCGCGGTCCCCGAGGAAGCAGAAGTGTTCATGAATGTGGGGACGGTCATGGTACAGCAGAAAAAGGACAAGGTTCTTGCCACGCTCAAGGAAAAGATCGAGACCCTGGAGCTGCGGATCAAGCAGCTCGAAAAACAGGAAAAAGCCCTGCAGGGACGCTTCGAGCAGCTCCAGTCCCAGATCAAGGGTGCCCTCGAGCAGAAGGGCGTCCCCGCTGCGGAATAATTTATTACACGTTTTTTCTTTTTTTTTATCTTCTGCGGGAATTCTTGTGAAATTCTTATTCCAAGGTCATACCTTCAGCGTTTTGCTGGAGCACTGATCCGACCAAATCTCTGCAGTAAATAAGGTACCTGAAATGACCGAAAAAAATAGATTATTCTTTGGCAACCCGGTGCAGCAGGTTGATCGCGTTCACCATCGCCTGCGCAGAAGCGAGGACGATATCGTCCCCGGAAGCGCTCGCATCGAAGATTCGTCCTTTCGCGTCTTCGACCGTGATGGTGACATGGCCGATTGCATCTGATCCACCGGAAATCGCCTCGATGTTGAAATCCTTGAGGGTTATAGGGGTAGGAAGAATGCCGACGATCGCCTTCATCGCCGCATCGACCGGTCCGTTCCCGACGGCTGAATGGATGTGCTCGACCCCGTTGACGATGGCCCGTACACTGGCCGTCGGGATCGCGTGGTTCCCGGTCATGATTGCGATGTCGATCAGTTCGACCGCCCGTTCCCCGACATCCGTGCCCAGGACAGAACCGGCGATTTCATAAAGGTCTGCGTCGGTGATTTTCTTCCCCCGCCCGGATACTTCCTTTACCCGTATGACAATTTCGTCGAGTTCCTGCTCGCCCACCTGGATATGCGCATCGGTGAGCATCTGACGGACCGCGTGACGCCCGACATGCTTGCCCAGCTTCAGCCGCCGCCGGTGCCCGACCATTTCCGGCGTGAGGATCCCCGGCTCAAACGTCGCGGTGCAGGCGATGACACCATGGGAATGGATCCCGCTCTCGTGGGCAAAGGCATTGTCCCCCACGATCGGCTGGATGGGGGGAATACTGATTCCCGAGTACCGGGAGACGAGCCGTGAGGTCTCGACGAGCCGCGGGGTATCGATCCCGGTTTTAATCCCGTAGATCGATTCACACCCCATAACCGTTTCCGCGAGATCTGCGTTCCCTGCCCGTTCCCCGAGGCCGTTTACGGTTACCTGGACCTGCGACGCTCCTCCTTCGACCGCAGCGAGCGTGTTTGCGACCGCGAGTCCGAAGTCATTGTGGCAGTGCACATCAATGGGAATCGGTACCTCGGCAGCGATGCGGGTGATGAGCTCCCGCATGGCGCAGGGAGTGATTACGCCAACGGTATCCGGGACATTAATAATGGTCGCCCCGGCATTAACCGCGGTGCGGAATGCTTCGATAAGGTATCCCCATTCCGTGCGGGTCGCATCCATCGCCGAGAACATCACTTCGTCGAACTGTTCCCGTGCGTAGGCGACGGTGGCTGCCGTTATCTCGAGGACCTCTTCCGGGCTCTTTTTAATGGTGTGCACCCGCTGGACTTCCGACGTCGGGATAAAGACGTGGACCATATCGGTACCGGCCCTTTTACAGACATCGATGTCGGATTTGAGCATCCGTGCAAGGCCGCAGATCTTGGTATCCAGGTTCAGCGCACAGATCCGTGCCACGGTCTTCTCCTCGGCTTCTGAGGAAGCCGGAAAACCTGCCTCGATTGCGTGAACGCCGATATCCGAGAGCTGGCGGGCTATCTCGACCTTCTGTTCCAGAGTAAACGAGATACCCGGCGTCTGTTCGCCGTCCCTAAGGGTTGTATCGAAAACAGTGATCTGTTTGTGTGCATGGCTAGGGGTGAAGAAGACAATACCCCACGTCAGTTGTCCCCGCATTCTGTGTAGTGCGAGTCATAGCATACAGTTGCGAAGCATGGCTATATAAAACAGGCGGGTAACGGGAATCCTGGTTTCCGGGAACAGCGTGGCAGATACGGGATAGACCGGAGGCGCGCTGGATTTGGGATGCACCGTTGCATTATACTCTGATATCCAAAGTATCGCACGGAGAATCGTCCTGTTTTCATACTTCTTTGCGAAAACTTTCCAATTTTCGTGAAACGATATGTTTAATAGGGTTTTTTCCCTATACTTCAGGGCAATTACCCGCCTTAACTCAGCCTGGTAGAGTGCGCGGCTGTAGTTTGGTTTACCGCATGAGGTAACTGCGCAGCTACCGCGATGTCCCCGGTTCGAATCCGGGAGGCGGGATAACTGCAAGTGCCCAGGTAGTGTAGCGGCCTATCATGCTGGCCTGTCACGCCGGCGACTCGGATTCGAATTCCGACCTGGGCGTCCATTTTTCCGGCACTACAGTTTTCCTGACTTGTGCAGATAATTTTCCAGTAGCTCTCTCATTTCGACGAGCTATCGATGGTTGGAGGTTATAAGGTGCTTCGGAAATGCGCACGTTCAGGAGAAATGCCAATTTCACGAGACACCTAATTTATACCTGTACTATCGTTCTTTCGCATTCCCGGAGGAAATCCCGGTTCAGCAAATTCCTGGTGAAGGGCTGAGCGGACACTTTATGCGCCGCCGAGACAGCGCCTGTTTGTGTCGAAGTCTCTACAATAGATATCAATATTTTACCCGCCAGCGGACATACGGTCGTACCGCCCGGCTGGCGGAAATGATCCTGGATGCCGGGCAACCACGGTATGTGGATTCGTAATGATCGACGCATTCTACACGCTCAGCCCTGTTATGCAGGCACTTCTTGCGGGTTGTTTTACCTGGGGTCTCACAGCCCTTGGGGCAGCAGGAGTCTTTATCACACGCCAGTTCAACCAGCGCCTCCTCGATGGGATGCTGGGATTTGCGGCCGGGGTTATGATTGCGGCGAGCTTCTGGTCTCTCCTTATCCCGGCGCTTGCACTTTCTTCCGATATGGGCGGGATTCCCTGGCTTGCGGTTGCAATTGGATTTTCCGGCGGCTGGATTCTGCTCGGGATCCTTGACCAGGTTATCCCGCATCTCCACCTCGGATTTTCGGCGGAGCAGGCAGAAGGCCCGAAAACATCCCTGCAGCGGACCGTGCTTCTGGTCATGGCAATCACCCTGCATAATATCCCGGAGGGCCTTGCGGTTGGGGTCGCCTTCGGTGCGGCGGCTGCGGGAGTCCCCTCGGTAACCTTCGCGGCAGCTGTTGCGGTGGCGATCGGGATCGGTATCCAGAATTTTCCGGAAGGACTCGCTGTCTCCATGCCGCTCCGGCGGGAAGGGCTGTCGCGCCTGCGCAGCTTCTGGTATGGCCAGCTTTCCGCAGTTGTGGAACCAATCGCCGCCGTCGGGGGTGCGGCACTTGTGCATCTCGCCCGCCCCGTGCTGCCATACGCACTCGCTTTCGCGGCAGGAGCGATGATCTTTGTTGTTGTTGAAGAGGTGATCCCGGAGTCGTTCGTGCATGGGTTCACGGGAACAGCAACAGGCGGATTTCTTTTCGGCTTCCTTGTTATGATGATTCTCGATGTCGGGATGGGATAATCAGATAATTTTCCGGAACTCCTGAGTTTTTTTTCAATAAATTATGACTAAATAGACATAAATAGTCATTTAGTTATTACATTTCGAGAAGCAAGATGGGGGACAATAACGTGCATGAGACCAGCCGATTGCGCACTCACGCAAGGAAAACGGAGCGGGAAGACCGTATCCTCGATGCGACCGCGGCACTGATCCTGCGGTACGGCTATAACAAAATGACCGTCGATGATATTGCAGCAAAGGCCGGCGTTGCAAAAGGGACGATCTATCTTCACTGGGATACGAAGGAGAAACTCGTGGGAGCGCTCCTGAAACGCGAAAAACAGGAACTGGCAAATGATGTCAGACAACGCCTCGTCGCAGATCCTGCCACGGGGACACTGACAGGTCTTCTTAAAGTTACGGCACTCGCACTCATGCACCGGCCGTTTCTGAAGGCAATTCTCTTTCAGGATATGGAAGTGCTGGGAAAGCTGGCACAACGAGAGCATGCCAATGATGCCTACCTCGAGAACCTGGCCAGCTTTACCACGTACCTCGAATTCCTGCGGGAAAATGGCCTGGTGCGAACGGATCTGAGCCTGCAGACGGAAGTGTACATGATGAGTGCTATTTTTATGGGTTTCTTCGTCGTATCGCCGCTGATGCCGCCCGAATTTGCACGATCCGATGAAGAACTTGCGGAGATGATCGCGGAGACCGTGCACTGCACCCTCGAATCCAACCGTCCATCAGGTGATGACGAAAATTCCGGCTCCCGGCGATTCCAGTAGAACATTGGTTCTGCTCTGCAATCAGACGGCAGAACCGACAACACATCTAAGAGTGAAGCATGCGGAAACCTCTCTTGTACGGACGTCACTGATCTACCGGTCAGGCGAACAGGGCGTACGCACACAGGATAGGATTGGTAAGATGAACGCTATAACGAAGAAACTCATCGGGCAGGTCGCCGGCATGTTCGTGGTATTCGCCCTTGTCCTCTTTGTCCCGGCCGGCACGATCGCATGGATTTCCGGATGGATTTTTCTTATCCTGTTCTTCGGCTTTGTTGCCGCTATAAGCACCTGGCTGCTGCACCACAATCCCGGACTCCTGACAGAACGTATGGGCGGTACCATACGGTCCGGACAAAAGGGCTGGGACAAGGCGCTGATCGCTGTGGTAACGGTCCTCTTTCTCGGCTGGCTGATCCTGATGCCCCTTGATGCGGTACGATTCCACTGGTCGCAGATGCCGTTCGGTTTTCAGGTCCTGGGAAGTTGTATTCTTGGTGTCTCGTTTATCCTCTTCTTTTTCACATTCCGGGCAAACTCCTTTCTCTCCCCGGTTGTTCGTAACCAGGCAGACCGGGGGCAGACCGTGATCTCTACCGGCCCCTACCGC
>JAJRCL010000160.1 GCA_028679035.1 Methanomicrobiales archaeon
CGCCCGGATTCGCAACTCTTTCGGGAGTACCATCTGCCCCCGTTCGTCCACGCTCACAATCGCCTCGACAGTGCAGCGCCCGCCCGGTTCGGGCAGGGGACAACACGATCCCTTTGCATTCGCAGGTTTCATGTACAATATATACTAATGCGTATCAATTATATAAAAATTCTGAAAAATCAAAAAATTCTGAATATGCAGAAATAGATTAAAGCAATGGCAAGAAATTGCGACCTCGGTACGATCGAGGAACCGTATCATACCATTCAATCTTTCCGGGTTTGTTTCTTCTTTAGCCGGGCAATCAGATCCAGAGCTTTCTGTTTTGCCACCCGTTCCTTGTTATCCAGAGGCTCTGCCCACGGTTGCGTCACCTTCCAGGTCAGCTTTCCACTGAACGGGGGTTCGGGCCATGCCCCGGGATCGAAAAGTACCTGTCCCCGGAAATCGACCGGGGCTTCCTGATAGCATGACCAGACCGCCTTGCGTATCATTGGCTCGGTCTGGAACTGGCAGTTGACCAGCGTCACCTGTTCCTGGAACCGGTGGATGAACTCAACCGGTACGTTATACAGTACCGCGCTGAGCCCGGTGGTCCCGATAATGCGTTTCTTATCGTCGACGCCGTTTCGGAAGAACGCCTTGATCGCATCCCCGGTTTTGTGACCCTCGGATTCAGGGCCGCCGAGGACGAGAAAACGGATGTTCGGATTTGCCACAATGTTGCAGATAATCTTCTCGATACCGATGTTTGCCGTCTGCAGTGTCCCTGAGAGTGCAGCGCCGCTTTCGATTCCGGCACGCACCAGGCGCTCAATCTCAGATGGGATCTCTTCGGGATCCGTGGTCAGGATGATGACCACCGCGACCGGGGAGTAATCGTTGCCCCGGAGATAACGGCCTTCTTCCGGGGGATAATCCGGATGCGGTTTGACCTTCAGCATTGTTCACCTTCGAGATTCAGGTAGGTCGAATTCAGACGATATGTTCATTTGTCATTCTGTTCCCGCTATTCTCCGTCATTCAGTTTTTTCCACCGGATGGCTGAACCCGGGCTTTGCCCACAAGAGGAGCGTGGAGCTCAGGACGACGGAAATGCACCCCGCCTCCTGGTAAAGCGTCGCGGTGATCGGTGAGAGCAGGGCCTGGACCCCAAGTAAAAGCCCGATCGCGTTATACACCATGGACAAGCCGATATTGATCTTGATCCGACGGATGACTTTCTGGGACATCCAGACAAAGTCCACGAACTGCCAGAGGTCATCTTTCATCAGGGTGACGTCTGCGGTCTCGATCGCCACATCGGTGCCCGAGGCCCCCATCGCGATCCCCACGTCTGCCTTCGCGAGCGCGGGAGCGTCGTTGATGCCATCGCCAATCATTCCCACCAGCTCCCCCTTTTCCTGGAGATTCCTCACCACATCGAGTTTCTGCTCCGGGAGGAGATTTGCCTGGTAGCCGTCGATCCCGATGGCCGTGCTCACCGCGTTTGCAACCGTCGCATTATCCCCGGTAAGCATGGTGATGTTCTTCATCCCCATTTTCCTGAGGGCTGTAACAGCTTCTGCGGTCCCCGGGCGAACCTCATCAGCGATCGCGATCAGACCGGTGACTATGCCGTCGCGGGCGACCAGGATTGCAGTCCTGCCCATCTCCGTTTGTTTCGTGATGATGCCGGGGACTTCCTCACCAAGCTGCACCCCTTTCGCCATGAGGAATTCCGGTTTTCCGATAATCAGGTTGTGTTCACCTGATCGTGCGGTAATGCCCATGCCGGTTTCGCTCCTGAATGCGTCCGGGTCCGGCACGGTGATATTCCGGGCAAGGGCTGCCGCGAAGATGGCCCGGGCAAGGGGATGTTCGGAGAATTTGTCCCCGGTTGCGGCGAGCAGCACCACATCCTCTTCGCGGTTTTCCGCGAGGGGAATGACTTGGACGACCTTCGCCCGCCCGAGGGTAAACGTCCCGGTCTTGTCCACAAGGAGTGTATCAAGTTTTCCGGTAAGCTCGAGGAAGTTGCCGCCCTTGATCAGGATTCCCCGCCGGGCCATGTTGGAGATTCCGGCCGTGACTGCCGTCGGGGTCGCGATCGCGAATGCACAGGGGCATGCGACGAGCAGGATGGAGACAAACACGAGCACCTGTCCCGAGAAGTAGTACCCGATAAGGCCAATGATAATCACCGCCGGCAGGAACCAGGTCGTGAACCGGTCCGCAATTCCCTGGATGGGTGCCCGTGTGCCTTGCGCACCTTCGACGAGGTGCACAATCCGGGCGAGGGTTGTGTCCTCGCCGACCCGGGTTGTCCTGACCTCAAGATGGCCGGTCTCGTTCATGGTCGCGCTGAACACCTCGCTGCCCGATACTTTCTCGACCGGGATCGATTCCCCAGTAATGGGGGCCTGGTTCACGCTGCTTGCTCCCGATGCAACGATGCCATCGACCGGGATCCGTTCCCCGGGCCTGATGACAACGATATCCCCAATCTGCACATCCGATGCCGGGATGGTGACCTCATCCGCGCCGCGACGGACCGTCGCCATCTTCGGAGCAAAATCCAGGAGGCTCCGGATATTTTTCTTTGTTTTGTCAAGCGTATAGGACTCGAACGCCCCCACGACGGACATGATGAACACGATCAGGGCTGCCGACAGGAACTGGCCGACCGCCATCGTGGCGATCAGGGC